>JADFON010000098.1 GCA_022562855.1 Candidatus Zhuqueibacterota bacterium
ATCTAACGAATAGTTTAACAATTTTGTTATGTACATTTTCTTCCAATCGATTGAAATTAATTTATGTTCCCTGAAGTCTTTTAATTTTGATTGACTGCATATAATTTCCACCTTCTCCGGATAGGTCAAAATAACCTCGTGATAAATTTCAAACTTATTCACATCCGAACAAAGTTACAGGTTCTATTCAGGAATCGGTACTCCACCCGGTCCAGAACCCGCCGGCGATTCCATACGAACAATATCCGGTGCAATAAAAATTATCAATTCGCTTCGGGTTACATCGATTCTTTGATGTGTAAACAATTTACCAAGCAGAGGTATGGAACTGAGAAATTTCACCTTGCTTGTAGTCTTCAGTTTATCCTCTTTTATAAGACCGCCGATAATGACAACGTCCCCGCTTTTTACCCTTACATTGGTTGTTGCTGTTCGAGATGATATGATTGGCTGATCACTGTTTCTACCGGTAAACCCGGAAACTTCCTGTATAACCATTTTTACCCATAGCGTTATGTATTTATCATCATTTACGCGGGGAATAACGGATAACGCCACAACAACATTTTGATTTTGTACGGTTGTAATTGCAGCGGCTCCACCGCCTGCACCGCCTGCTCCGCCTCCGCCTCCTCCACCAGCAGCGCCACCGGCGGCGCCACCTCCGCCAATTTGCGTTACTTCTATCGGGATTGATGTACCGATTGCTATTGTAGCTTGCTCGTTATGCATAGTAGTTATACTCGGTTGATTCAAAAGCTTGGAATTCTCCCTTTTTTCAAGCAGATCAAGCATAGCCTTTGTTTGTGCAAACGAAAGAGTTCCCGTCCGGAACGAACCGATATTCAAAGGCAGTCCGGGAATATTTACCAATCCTCCTGCGCCCCCTCCTGCGCCTCCTGCGCCTCCTGCCGCACCACCACCAGGAGTTGCCGCACCGCCGCTTGCCTGTCCTCCGATACCTACCACTTCCAACATTGTCTGCCAATTAATTCCCCATTTTTCGCTTTCAGCGAGTCTTGTTTCTACCACTTTTACAGAGATATGGACCTGGGGAACGGGTACGTCGAGGGTTTCGATTATCTTTCGCATTCGTTCGATAATAACCGGACGGTCCAAAACAAAAAGTTCATCGGAAATTCCCTGTGCTGCTTCATCACCGACAATATCATCGACTCCCTGTAATGGATTTCCACCACCGCCGGCTCCTCCTGTACCGCCACCGCCGGTGGGAATTGTAATATTTGCACTGCCCATCGATGTACGTGTAAAAACTTCTACCTGACCTGCCTGAGATTTTATCATATCCAATTTCGGTTTAAGATCGCTTGCGCGTATATAATTCAGCTTGAAGACCTCCACCTTCATTTCCTCGTCGACTTGCACATCCCTGCCAAGTACAACATATAAATCAGCCTGGGGTTTATAATATTTGTATTCGTTTGCTGTGAGTATTGCCTCAAAGAGGTTTTCCTTTTCGTACCGTCCCGTTAGAAAAATAGACACCCTGTCATCCCGCGCAACCGATTTGGAAATCAAAATATTCATTCCGTGCTCGATTTGGAACATACTGATTATCGTTTCAATGGTGACGTCGCTGATATTTATATTTACACTGTCCCTATCCTGAACGACCCGGACGATGTTTGCCGGAGGTACAGGAGTTATTTCAACCGGAGGCGCCGGTTCTGTAAACGTGTAATTTGACAGGGTCAATACGATATTGCCGTCCAGCGTATCCACTCGTAACGTTGCATCAACCCTTAGAAGCGTTGTCACCCGGACAATAGGCGGATTATCAAAAAACTGACTCGACCTGAAACCTGCAACGGGTCCGGCAGGACCGGTTTGACCTGTGATTAAATGCCGCGCTCCTTCAATGTCGATTACAATTCTCCGCACAATACCGTTCTCATCACCGGCAAGTGTAAAATACCGGTACTGGTTGATATTGTCGCCCTGGATCGTAATCCTGGTTATCGATTGCTCTTCAGATATGGAAATTCCCGTAACATTTTTAAGCTGAGCCTTTACATTGGCGCCAATGCAGAGAACCAAGATCACAATTGGCAGTCCGGCAAATTTACTGATTTTTGCGTAAAACATATCTCTTCCCTTCCGGGTCACTGAGTACCACTCTTTCTGATGTATATTCTATAATAGTGAAACCCATTATTATATCGTTTACCTCGTACGGTCTGTCATTGATTAGCGCCATTTTGCCAAAAGTACCTTGAAATCTTATTCCTGTAAGCTGGCTTGGTTGAGTCTGCGTGTCCGAAACCGGTTTCAGGGACGGCGGTCTTGAAAATGGATCATCACGCAGTTCAAGGTTCGGCGGAGGTTGAAAGGTCCTTGTTCCCTGTCCCGATTGCGTAAGCTGTCCTTGATCCCTGATTTCCGGTTGAGCTAAGTTTTGCGAAGTCGCTGGTCTGCCGGACACAAAACCTTCAGAAACGCTTGTATTGCCCGATTCATCGCCCGGCAAATACTCATAGGCTGCGTAAGCCAATACCACGGCAAGAACAATCAATAACATTTTTTGTCTTTTGGGCATGATTACACTTATTTTTTACTACGCTAACTGACTTCTACGAAAATATAAACCGTTAAATCGATTATTAATTCAGGGTACAAAAAATCATCCGTGTTTATCACTATTTTTCCCGCTCTTATCAGGAACGGAAAATTTGTAAAACCTTCAAGGAAATGCACAAGGTCTTCAAATGACCCTTGCAAAGACATTTCCATATCTATGGGTCTTATACCTGTCTTAGATTCCAGAGTCGATGTGTCGGCAAACGCATTTACATCGGGAAACATTTTGTCGATATTTGGCTTAATATTTTGTGTGATTATGAGATTGCTTCCCTGAATGTGTCTCTCAAGAACCTCTTTTACATACAATATGCTGTCTTCCGGGACAGAAAGCTTGATACTGCTCCGTGCGCTCGCCTGGAGAGTTACAATTTCCTCTCTCAACGAAACCAGCATACTGTCCGTTACATTCATACTGCTGATATCTCGTTGGATTCTTTGGATTTCCACTCTCATGTTCACGACTTCGCCTTTTTTAGGGCTGTAGTAAAACATATACCAACCTATGACTACCAGCGCCAACACAGCAGAGGCGGCTATAATTTTTTCACGATATCCGAATTTCATATTTACTCATAATTTACCGAAGGCGGGAGACCCCAATTTATTTGAAACCATTTACTGTTTTCCAGAACTAAAGCCATATCGATTTCTAAAGCAGCCGGATCGGTCTCATAGCCGGATATCCTGCTGAACATCCCGGTGTTCTTAAGTTTTATAAAGAAATCACTCAATTCAATCTCTGCAAAGGACAGATCGGTAAAAATTCTTCCAAATAATGAAAACGTATTTCTTTCGGTCAAATCAATTGAAACTTCCTCAAGTGATATTATCCTGGGAGTATACATACTCAAAAGGTATAGATAGTCCTTTATCTGGGTTGTTCCGGCAAATTTTTGATAATCTGATTCATCCGTTCTTTGTTTATCTATGATCTGGATTCTCTGATTGTTCAAAACCGTAAAGATATTTTGATTGGTATCCGACGGCTGCCTGTCTATCCTTGCCTGCTCCAATTCACCATTTACTGAATTGTATTCAGTAAAAGCAAAAAACGACATTGTACTAATAATAAATAAAACCACCGCCGCTGCAAGCGTCAAGATTCTCTTTTGAACCGCGAAAAGCAGTTTGTCCTTCAACTCTCTTGGCAGAAGGTTGATACCCTTTTTATCGGAGAAGGCAGTTCCAACCGCGACGGACAGGCTTGGCGCTACATCCGATACATTTTTCTCTTCCTCCAAACCGGGTTCGATTTTTATTTTATTGAACGGATTTAGTATTTCCACGGATTTATTTAAACCATCAGCAAGAAACGTGTCAATATTTTTTAAAAGCGCAGTGCCGCCTGATAAAAATATCTTTTCCGGTTCATCATAGGGAAACTTTGTCCGGTAGTAATCGAACGAACGCTGTATCTGGACTGTAAGTCTTTCGATAGCCGGGCGCATTAGCGAGGCGATTTGGTTCAATGTAATACCGTGATCGGTTGTCAGAAGCATGTCATCCGATGGTATGCCATGGATAAATTTGAGCCTTTCCGCTTCTTCTTTATCGATCTTCACGGACCCTTCCGTCCCTGTAATTGTACCGACCATCGCGTTTGTGATATCGTCGCCGCCGGTGCTGATTTCACGTGCAAATTGAAGATTGCCCTCATGTATGAAAATAATATTGGTCACTTTTGCCCCAATATCGATCACCACACCGGATGCTTCATCGGGATTATCAGAGAACAGCAAGAAGTTGTAATAAATCGATAACGGTATGGCGAGAATGTTTGCAGGTTCTACACCGATCGATTCGAATCATTTCACCTGGTCATCGATAAGTATTTGTTCGACAATCGCAGCTAAAACTTCGGTCTTGTCAACTCCCTTTTCCTGTGTTTCTCCAAGAATCTTAAAATCGATTGTAGCGTCATCGCCGGAGAAGGGCAGATCCTTTTTTGCGTTCCAGACAACTGCATCACGAAGTTCCTTTTTGGGGATTTTAGGCAAGCTTATTTTTTTGATACTGACATTTTGCCCAAATACCGTGGTAGACACAAGAGTGGTGTTTTTTAGTTCTTTTGGAATCAGTTCGTTTATTGCTTTTCTGATGTTTTCTACTTTCTTTGCCGGGTCGCCCGTATAGTGTTCCTCTACCTTGCGAATACCTATGTCTTTTAATACAGTTTCGTGTTTTTCTTCAACAAAATAGACATATTTGATTGAATCTGTTCCGATATCAATTCCTATCAGTCCCTGTCTCGGATTAATAAAGTTTCGAACTTTACTTCGGATTTTATCCAGAATCGAATCGAGCGAAAGCGATTCTTTAAGACCGGATAGTTTATCTTTTTCTGCTTCAGCCGGCTGAGTCTCACCGGACAATGCAATCTGTTCCTCCTCAGACAACCCAAGCAGACCATCGGGAGCCTCTTGACTCTCGTCTTCGGAATCACCCCTGAGGATCTCAAGCAGCCGGTTAGTGGCAAGTTCTTTTTTGTCTTCTTTTAAATCAGGCATGCCAGTTAACCTCTTGTCTTACATTGTCCAGTACATATTTTTCATCAATAACTTTTTTATTTTGTCTTATCATAGAGATTAGCGCATCATGACAAAACATAGCAATCCTTCTCGGATATCCCTGGGTATGCGTATAAATAAGCCGTATCGCTTTGTCTGTGAATAAAATTCTATTCGAGTTCATTCCGGCTGTCTGAAGTCTGAAAATAATCATACCTTTTGTATCTTCAAGATTGAGCGGGTTAATGTTGTAACCCATTGAAATCCTGTCAAGAAAATTTGGCTGACGGCGCATTTTATGAAGAAATTCCGGCTGGGAGAAAATGACAAGTTGCAGCAGTTTGTATTGGTTCGTTTCATAATTCAGAAGCGTTCTCAATACTTCAATATATGTTGGGGTTAGCTTTTGCCCCTCGTCAATTATCAAAACCACAACCTTTTTTTCATTAACACCCTTTTGAAGCAAATAGTTTTCCAGGTCGTTCTTATATTCAAAAGTCGACCTTGAGGTCGTTTCTATGCCAAATGAAGCGCATAGATTTCGCATAAACTCGTATTCCGATTTAAACGTAGGATCAAGAATAATACGAATGACAAAGTTCTTTTTCTCCTTTGCAAAACGTTGAATCAGCATCCTGCTGACGGTTGTTTTTCCGGTGCCTACTTCGCCCATAACAACGCTAAGCCCCCTCCTCAGCCGGATAGCAATTTCAAGCCTGTTCAGGCACTCCTTATGCTCATGCGATTCGTAAAAAAACACAGGATCGGGTGACGTAGAGAACGGTTCTTTTTTCAGATCGAGTAGTTTAAAGTACTCCATTTTCCTTTCTCCGAAGAAGTTCTTTAACCGGAACTTTTTGCATGCGCAGTTCCTGGATTCTCTTTATCTGCTCGACAGTGGAATCGTCAAAATACCTGTAATTGCTCCTTTCGCTTCTTCCCACTTCCTTAATCAACCCGATTCTCAGGTAATAATTCAAAGTATCGATGGAATACTTAGTATGACGGGCAAGGTCGCCAATCATATAAATATTTGCCACTCAGCCTCCTTTTACTCAATGGATTCATCTATTACTCAATGGTTATGGAGTAATAGTTTGCCAACAGTATACCTAAACAAAATCTCTTTGTCAAGAAAAATATGGGGATTTTTCAGAATCTCCCGGTTTTTGAGCATTAAAACCCGAAATAAAATATCCGCAGGTATGGTATGACGCCGTATCCGACGTGCAGTATTTGTAATTCGGCAAAGGTAAGATACTAATTGAATGACCGATAGTTTATCGACCTTGACATCTATAAATTCGGTTTTGGAGCTTTAGTTCACAAGTATCTCCGTTCCGTCAGACATTACAAATGTCAATTCGAAAGATCTGTCGCCAAGATTTGTCGAAAATTCCAATATGACCGGGATATTTTCCGCACCGGACGAAATAACAGTGTCGTCTATGTTTATAGTCTGGTTTGACCGTTTCGAACCGCTCCAGACTTCCACACCGTTTATCGATATTGATTTGACCTTTTGTGAGTTGCTGGAATCGCTCCATTTCACTTTCATCTCGTCTATAGTTATGGCAGAATCGCTTTCATTTGAAAGCGTAATATCATCCTCGGTAGTACTATCGATTACGAAATCACTTTCCACTTCCAGACTGAGGTCAAATTCTAAGGAGGACCAGGGGCCTTT
>JADFON010000099.1 GCA_022562855.1 Candidatus Zhuqueibacterota bacterium
TAATCTGGGAAGAATATACGAAAATCAGGGTCTGCTTCCTGAGGCAATGAAAGAGTATAAAGAAGCGCTCAAAATAAACCCCTATTACACTCCCGCCAAATTCGCCCTGGGCAGGTTGGAATCATACCTGAATTAGAATTTGTTTGTATCCCGGAAATCTAAACAACAAAGATTAACGACACCTTTCGGGAGGAGAATACCCTTATTTATATTTATCCAGATAAAACTTAACCTGCATGTGAACGAGTCTTCCGATTTCCGGCGCACCGACAAACTCACGGTGCTTGTTATCGAGTAGATTTTGAATTGTAAGAGTAAGACGTATACCCGATTCGCCCGGAAGGTCGATTCCTCCGTCAAGGTCGAGAATCCCAAATGAATCGACTTTCCCGATAAATACACCCGAATTAACCGGAAAACCCTCTACAAAACGGAACCTGAGCCTGCTCCTGAATCCCGACACCTGTTCTGAATAATTCAGACAAAGACTAAACTTATTTTTTGGTGCGTTTACTGCAATATCTCTTATTCCATCCAGATTTCTATAGATATTTTTGTTGATAAACGAATATGCTCCCGTTACATCCCAATTCCTATTTAAATTATAGGCAAAATCAAGATCCAAACCGAGCACGTCGATATCTCCAAAATTACGATATGTCAGCAATAAGTCGCCGGGATGAATCGTCTGGTCCGGAACAACCGTACCTACAGGAAAATCCGACATAAAATTTGCAACCGTTATATATGAATTGAGTCCAACCAGGTTTTTGGAGAGCAAATATTCCCTCAACGACGCATTGTCAAAGAAAACGCTTGGTGTTTCCAGGAGCAAAGGTCCTATGAAATTTTTTATTTTGCTGAAATATAGATCCGCATTCACAAGAAGCTTTTTCTTGACAATCCCTTTATAACCCAATTCAAATGTATTTGTTTCGGTTTGGTCTAACGTACGTATGCTTGTTATCGATGATGGATCTATTACTTCATATTTTCCGGTGCTTGTGTTGAAGAATTTTAGAACGGTTAGTACATCATTCGAAGTTGGGGGGGTGATAAATCTCAAGGCGTTGAAGACAAAATCAAGCCCGCTTCCTTTTATTTGATTCAGGGCTTCAACGGCTTCTGCCCACATAAGCGTTGCATCAGCCGCCATAAAATCCAAATTTTGCGGTGGAGGTCGTAAAAATGGGGCAGATTGCATATAAAGACCGTCTATTCCGCCGCCGCTATCGCGCTTGAAAGTAAAACCTGTCTCAGGCACACCGGTAGCCCATACATTGAATGGTATCTTCCTGCTTGCTATAGGACTTATCAGCCGGTCGAGAAACAGGTTTTGAGCGGTAGGAGTTTGAAACGCCCTGTTAAGCGAAAATCTAAATATATTATCCGGTTCGGGCGTCAGAACCAGACTTGCCCTGCCTGAAATAAACGGATCGTCAAGCCTGTTATGCTTATCAAACCGGCTTGCAGAAATTATTTTTATATTTTCTGTTATTTCTGTTTCAGATATCAGATAAAAACCGAATTCATTGATGTCATCGTCTTCTTCGAAGCTGCCGTTGATTGTGCCGTCGGTGACTGGTCTCGTCCAGAGGGCATCGAATCCATACGTGAAACTTTGACGGTTGGTAAAAGAACTCGTATTTCGAATTTGATAAACATAGAGTTTTGATCTATCGACAAGGTCCTTTCCGTCCCGGGTTAAATAGGTATCACCGGTATTACTTGAGTTTATAAAAGTCTGCATAAACAAGTTATTATAACGTAACTGCACCTGCCCATACATGTATCTCCAGTTGTCAATTTGCGCGGCTCCTATTTGGGTTAACTCAATATTACTCGCCCAGTTTATACCACCGTTGAACGTCAACATCATATCCTTATTTACACGGTAATCCAAACGACCTGTACTTGAGAGTTTTTCAATCAGAAAGAACCGTTTTCCAACCCTCAGTAATTTTGGATCTATAGGAGCAACAAGTCCTTTGGCAACCAGTTCTGCGTTATTATCAAGTATGTCGTTGCGCAGCGAATCCTCAAATGCGTCACGGGACGGAAAATCCTCTCCCTGCATAAAACTCCCGGTAATTTTGTAACCCAGTTTGTTATTGTAACTCCCTGCGTAACGAAAATCTACGGTAACAATTTTCCTCTGACCAAATCCAAAATTCGATACAAATCCCTCCGAACCGAAAGGGGATTTCGTTATAAAGTGCATAACCCCGTTTGCACTGTTCGGTCCATACAAAGCCGAAGCAGGACCTCTTATTATTTCGATTTGTTCTATGTCCTCATTTGAATTCGGCAGAAAATTAAACGCGTTAAAACGGAGCGACGGAATTCTTCCTATCCTGTTGTCAACCATCATAAGGAGTGATCCGGAAAAAACATCGTTAAATCCCCTGAGAGCAACGTTGCTTTGGACAACACCAGTCTTCACAACGTCGACGCCGGCGAGACCGATCACATGGTCTGCCGGTGTCATAGCCTGTATTGCAGTAATATGTGTTGTGTCCAGTATCGTAATCGATGAGGAAGATTCAAGGGGATTGAGACTTTGCCGGGTAGCCGATACTTCGATTTTCCCGGATTCGAGAACACTTGGCATCATTGCTATATTCAGGACTCTTGTTTCACCTTGGGAAAGCAAGAAATCTTCAAACAATCTCGTTTCATAACCTATGAAAGAGATCGAAAGAGTATACGTTCCGGGAACGATTCCACGTATTTCATAGTCACCGCTCCGATTTGTCGACGTACCGAACGGTTGTATTCCTGCCGACGGGGAAGCGAGAATCACGTTGGCGCCAAGCAGAGAATCTCCTGTCGTTCCATCCGTAATATTACCACGAAGGATCGCGGTTTGAGCATAAAGAGAAACGCTTTCTGCGATTATAAAGCCTGCAATTAACAATAAAAGAGCGGATTTTTTCATTGATTATCCTCGATTAGATGTAAAAACGCATCGGCACTAACTATTGTTACAAGTATATTCAAAAAAAAATTCCCTTTCTGTAAAATTATTTTTTTTATTCAGTAATTTTCAACCATATAGTGGCGGGAGTCATTGTGTATATTTACAAGTCCATCGTCCAGACAAGTTCATTTAAATCGCCAATCTCTAAATCAGGCTTTACATCTTGATGTGGAGTTGCGCCCGTCCCGGTCATTCCTTCTCGCCTGTTAACCCAGACGGTGTTTAAACCGAGTGACTTTGCAGGAGCGATGTCATGATACAAACTCTGAGCAACATGGAGTATCTTCCCGGCTGATATGCCCATTTTATCGAATGCAAAAGTGAAATTTCTAATGGAAGGTTTATAAGCCTGGACTTGCTGTGCGGTAATCACCCAGTCAAATTCGACATCCAAATGCTTTGCCGTAGCTTCAAACAAATCGTCATCGATATTTGAAATTATTGCGAGTTTGTAATGTTCTTTAAGAGTTTTCAGTGCATCGACCGTATCATCAAACGGTAACCAGTTTTTTATCGAATCCGATATCGCATCCCCTTCAGCAGGAAGTGGAATAAAATCGTATTTCATAGCAAATTTAAGCACAACCGTTTGCAGATTTTTTTTGTAGGATACATATTTACCTTTTTGTGATTCCGATTCAAACTGAGAATACATCTCGAGCAACTCATCGTCACTGAGATCGACTCCGCGTTCCTCTAACATCGGTCTCATAGCGCTCAGTATGCCGGATTCCCAGTCAATGAGCGTCCCGTAACAATCAAAAGTTATTACTTCAAATTGGGTAAAATCAATCATGCCGTAGTTTTCCTTTAATTTAAATTAGATCAAATTCTTACACATGTAGAATCGTAAAAAACTAACATAAGGGAATATTGTATTCAATAATTAATGCGCGATAAAGAGGCTTTTTTTCATCCCCCCGATACAATCAGCAACATACTTCCGTCCGGGCTGGAGGCGAGACGGGAAATATTGTCGATCCCGGTACCGGAAAAGTCAAACGTTTCGACCCAGTCGTTATCGGTTCCGGGTGTATACTTAAACAATTTCGAGCCGTTTCCCATCAGTATCGTCCCATTCGGATGCCAGCAAAAATCTTCCTGGTTTGGCAGGGTCTTGATTATATTTGACGAGGATTTAGTCGTAAGATCATATTCAATAATATACCAATCTCCGGGTGAAACTTTTTGTACAACGCTGACAGCCTGTTTGCCGGGGATCATTTTCAGTGCGTGACCTATGTTTTCAGCCACAATTTCCCCTCTGCCGGTGCGTGTATCCGCGATTTGCAACGTTGCCGGGGTTCCGGCTGACTGGTCGCCAAGCACAAACAAAGCAGCAGTATAATCGTCTATCCAGGTATGATAACCGACCGGTCGTATATTCTCGAATATGACTTCCATAACCCCATCGGAAAAATAGGGAAATTTCCAGAGCCGCTGGGCGCCGTCTGCTTCAACGCGTATTGCCGAATAATAATTTCCGCCCGGCATTATCGTTGGCGAATATTCCGCTTCCGGTGTTGTGAAGTAAAACCGGTAACCGGAATTCCGGTCAATATCGTACAGATATGTGTCTGCCTGGTTATCCTCCCGTATGGATGTATAAAGTATACTCTTGCCGTCAGGGGTAAAAAGCGGCTGATTGTCATAGCCCGGGCGTCGCGAAATATTTATCAGATTGTCTATTTTAAAATTACTACCCGATACCGAGATATTTACTAAGAATATGTCGGTTCCAGGCGGAGCCTGAGCCGATGATGATGCAATAGAAATAAAAATAAAGTAAAATACACCTACTGCTTTGCCGAATATTTTCATCTTCATCCTTTTACAAATAATTATTATTTAAGACGCTATGTTTGGGTTTTAAAATCAATAATATCCAATAAGATTATTGGTTGTTCTTTAGAATAGGGTCGGGGCGAATGGTTATAGAACCTTCAATGGTTTTACCGTCTACCGTCAGCTTTACAAGATACGTGCCCGGTTCGGCTTGCAGCCTGACGCGCCCTCTGCCAAATCCTCTTCCTCCTCTGCCTCTACCTGATTGCTGAAGTTCTGCACGCTGCTCCGGCGTCAACTGTGGAGGGTCAAAACGCATATTCCAATTGTACCTGTTTATTCCCGGTTCAGGGCTGACTACTGCGGTATGTTTGAATCTACCTGTAATGTCGGAAATTTCCAATAATATTTCATCACGCGGTTCCGATTTGAGGTAATAATGAATGTTTGCACCGGATGGAGGATTCTCCCCGCGAAAGAAAAAGTCTCCACGCCAATTACCGAAACCCCTGCTGATATTCCTCCACTGCACAGCGGGTCTACTCTCAAACAGAAAGGCATCCGACCGGCGGACCTCTTCGGTAAATTGCTGTAATGGCGTTATATCGTCCATTATCCAGAGAGCGCGTCCATGTGTTGCCGCAATTAAATCACCGTCACGAGGATGGATCACTAAGTCGTGAAACGCGACGTTGGGCATGTTTTTCAAGATACTGAACCACGTATTCCCTGCATCTGTAGATGCAAATATATCAAACTCCGATCCGACAAAAAGCAGGTCGGGATTCTTCGGATCTTGCTTGATTACATAAATACTGTGACCGTCCGGCAGCGAACTGCCGATATTTGTCCACGTTGTTCCATAATCGGTTGTCTTGAATACCCATGGCTGAAAATTGTCGCTTCTGTGTCCGTCAATAGTGAGAAATGCCGTCCTTTCGTCGGCATGGGATGCAATTATCCTGCTTACCCACAGTTCGGAAGGAACGTCCGGTATATTCATCGAAAGATTTTCCCAGCGCTCTCCCCCATTCCTCGTGAGCTGCACATTGCCATCATCCGTTCCAATCCAGATCACTCCGGGTGTTACCGGCGATTCGGAAATTGTGATTAATGTTCCGTGCGTTTCCGCCGCTGTGTTGTCCGGTGTAAGACCGCCGCTTGGTTGCTGTTTACTTTTGTCATTCTTGCTCAGGTCGGGGCTGATAATTGTCCAGTTGTCTCCCCTGTTTAACGATTTGAAAAGGTGGTTTCCACCGAAATATACCGTATGTGGGTTGTGCGGTGACAGAAGTATCGGTGAACTCCAATTGAACCGGAATACTTGTCTGAGGTTTGTCTGCTGTCTTTCTCTCTCATTCATTTCGGTTGTATAATCATGCTCATCCCAATTTGACGTGTTATTACTGTTGGGACGGATACCTGTCGATTGACGTGTTTCTACGTTTCTTCTGCCGATGCGCCCTCCCTGGCTTTCGGAATATACTGTTCGCCAGTCTGTCGGATCAACCTGTGTATGAAACCCGTCCCCGCCGCTGATAGTAAACCAGTGATCGTTCAAAATACCCTCGGAATCACGGCTTCTGCTCGGACCTCCCCAGGTATAATTATCCTGCAGCCCGCCGTAAATATAATACGGTTCGCGCATGTCGACGCTTATTGCGTAAAACTGTCCAATCGGGATATTATCAAAATAGATATATGAATTACCTTGATCATGCGACAAGATAACCCCTCCGTCATTACCAACATAAAACCTGTCCTTGTTATTCGGGTCAATCCACATGGCGTGATAATCGGGGTGCGTTTGACCACTTATATTACTCAATGTTTTTCCCCCGTCTTCAGATATTCTGAATGATTGTGTCATTACATAAACCAGTTGATCGTCCAGGGGATTGATGCGGATCTGGCTGAAATAAAGCGGGCGGTTATTGAACGTATTAAGATATTCCCACGAATCTCCGCCATTCTCCGTCCGGTATATCCCCGAATAAGGGACATCGAGACTTTGATGA
>JADFON010000100.1:0-1651 GCA_022562855.1 Candidatus Zhuqueibacterota bacterium
TGGCAGGCTTTTTTTGGCAGATGGTTTCCCATGTTTTGCTCGAGACAAAACAACCCGCTCTCATCTCTGTCAACCATTATCAGCCGTGCCGGGTGAAACTTTGCGATTTGGCGTGAAAGCTCCTGCCCTATGGATCCTGCCGCACCCGTTATAAGAACCGACTTCTCATACATATAACTGAATGCACTTGAAGTGGGTATTTCTATAGGTTTTCGTCCAATCAAATCTTCAATTCGAATATCATGGATCTGTGTAAGCGGCATCTGTTTTTTCAATAAATCTTTGGGATTCAAAACCGTGGATACTTTGACTCCAAATGGGCTGACCGCATTTTGTATTTCCCGGAGTTTATTTTCCGTCACAGCGGGAATAGCAATAATGATCTCCTTGATTTGTTCTTTCTTGACTACGCTTGCGAGCATAGCGCTATTTGAAATGACAGACACGCCATTAATTCTGCTTTTCAATTTATTCGGATTGTCATCAACAAAACCAATCACATTATATGGCAGACGCTTATTTTTACTGATCTCCCTGACTATCATATCCCCGGCATCTCCCGCTCCAAAAATCAAAATCCTGGTACTGTCATCGGGCTTTCTTCTAACTATATCCTGCAAGATCCGGTGTGAAAAATGGATAGCCCCAAGAAACAGAATCAGCAGTACCGGATCGTAAATAAGAGCCACACGGGGAAAACGGATAACGAATATCCATAACAGAAAAATATAAAAAATTGAACCTATTATAACTGCACGAACTATTAACATAAATTCGTGAAGACCGGCATATTTTTCAATTCCTCTGTACAGCCCTAAGGCATAAAACACCGATCCCCTGGCAGCAATGACAATTAACAATCCTTTAGGCAAGTTAGCTATATCGACGGGATCGATGTTGAAGTCGTAGCGCAAAAGCAACGATAGGTAAAATGATACACCCGTCACAAATAAATCAACACAAAAAACGGAAATTTGCTTTGTTAAGGTTTTATTCATAAATCAAAATAACGTTACGATTTATTTAGGAGTTATTTGTTTTTTTATTTATTGAGAATACAAATTTTATTGTTTTCAAAATTGTATTCATATCCGAAATCAAGTTCCTGTTTTCCATCAAACTTATATACCTTTTCTGCTTCCTCGGAAGTATATCCATCCTGTATACAGTGTCAGCAGTATCGAAGTCTTTTAGACCGGCTTCCTCTTCTGCATAAAATTCGAGTGACGTCTCATCGGTTAAACCCGGGCGAATCGACAGAATTTTTTTCCAGAGTTCAGGATTAACGTCGCCATACCGGGGCAGTTCAGGACGCGGTCCGACAAAACTCATGTGACCGCGAATGATGTTGATAAGTTGTGGAAGTTCGTCTATCTTTGTTTTTCGCAGAAACCTGCCTATAGAGGTAACCCGGGGATCATTATTAATAGTAAGACCGCCTCCTTCATTTTCACTTACGGTGACCATTGTGCGAATTTTGTACATGCTGAACAATTTCCCATTACGTCCCATTCTATTCTGTCTAAAAAAGAACGGACCGGGTGAACTGAATCTGACAACCGGGTAAAAAATTGTGAAAAGGGGCATTGCTACAATCAGGAGGAAGAATGATAAATTAATTTCAATTGGTTTTTTGATACTATTACGCAGG
>JADFON010000100.1:1661-6762 GCA_022562855.1 Candidatus Zhuqueibacterota bacterium
GAGCAAAGCCATTTTTGAAACAACCAAAGCCGAGCATAGTATTATCGGTATCGGCAGATAAAAAAGTATAATAGGGCTCAACCGAAACAACCGTTTCAGAACCTTTGATGGCTGGGGATGCATTTGAAAATAAGAAAAATGACAACACAGAAAAAAACAGGACCATACGTCCGTGTCTTTCTCGAAAAGAACACAATGTCTTCATAGCTACTCTCTCTCAATATAAGACTACTACCTTTTCTACCTAATTCAGGTTTGCAGAAAATAAAGGAATCGACAACTATTTTTTTTGTATATTGGAACCAATCGGCTTAGGTAAAACTCAGATTGAAATTAGCAATAATCAAACCGAAAATCAAGCAGATTCTAAGAAGAGCCAATAGTATATTACAATGTCTTAGCGGCGCATTCCTCACTAATAAAGTCTAATTTTAATACGGTTGAGCGTTATTTGATTTGGAACAAATTAAAATTTCTCATACCGTGGACGTCGGGAGAGGACACTTCCCATTCGTCGGAAATAACACGGTTTGAAATATTCCAATCGCTGACCCCGCTTGAGGCTGCAATTATAGAACGTATTCTATATCGCAGAACGTTCAACCCGGGTGAGCGGATTGTGAATGAGGGTGACGCGGCTGTTTGTCTTTACCTTCTAAAATCCGGAGAGGTTAAGGTTCTCAAGGAAGTAAAAAACCGCCAAATTGAACTTGCGTCCATGCGGGAAGGTTCATTTTTCGGGGAATTGACCCTTCTTAAAGAACGGAAACGGTCGGCAACCGTTATCGCCACGGACAAAACGGAAGTGCTATGCCTTTTTAGACCCGATTTCCTTAATTTACTTGAAAACCATCCTTCAATATGTGCAAAGTTCATTTCCGGTTTTTGTGAAACCATTCTGGATAGAATTAACAATATGTATGACGTCATCCACAAACTAAATAACGACACATAACAAAACGAATTCAAAACGTTTCATTTGTTGAGAATTTGCGTTACGTGAGATCAAAATTCGACTTCCTTTCAATTTTATTTCCATAACTATGTTGACAATGATCCTGAGATTATTCTTTCCTGAGTTGAAATTCAAATTCCCTGTATAATGGCGCTATAACCGTATATGAATTTTCCTTTTGCTTTCATATTGGCTTCCCTTTCGGGTCTCTATACTTCTCTCTGGGGCGCTTTTAAAGATTCTCCATATGAAGGTTTTAAACCCGGAACTTTTCCAAGAAGCGTCTATTTTAGCGCGGTGTTTTTTCTGGTTCTCTTTGCACTACCTTTTTACAGGGAAAGACTGGTTGGTTTACACTATTTTCACATTTTTTTCCTCATGATGGGTATGGAAAGAATTATCGCCGAAATTTATAAAGGATTCTTTCGAACAGAAGACCAGGATAAGTATTTTGTTCCTTCCCGGATAACGTTTCTTGGAAAATTCGTTGCAAGTGATTTACTCAGGTACAGCGTAGGCGCTGTAATAATTATCGGCACTTTTTCCGTACTGTTAATCGACTTCAAAATCTCAACGCAAATTGAATTTCTTATAGTCTCTTATGGAGCAGGGTTGCTTGTATCGATGGGGGGCGCTTATAAAGACGCGCCGTTTGAAGGATTTAGTTATTTGAAATTCCAAAAGTCTCCGCTGGTTTTGAGCAGTACTTTTCTGCTTTTTTATTATCTTGGTGAAGTTTCTCTTGGTTTACTGATCTGCATGAACATAGGTCTGGAAAGGTTTATGGTAGAGTATTACAAAACGTTCATCGAAAGAGATATGTCAGGAAAATTCAGACCTGACCTGAAAAGGATTCAACATTACCTCGATATAAGAGAAAAATTCCATTATGGCGCTTTGGTGATCATAGCCGGGCTAATCGCTCTTTATATTTATGAATCAAGATCGATATGATGTGATAATTATCGGATCGGGTTTTGGGGGAGCTGCCGCCGCTTATTCCCTGGCGAAGACCGGACTGAATACTCTTCTCCTCGAAAAAGGTAACTGGGTAAAGCGGGATGAAACTGCGTGGAATCCGAAGGATATTTTCATAAATAAACACTACAAAAGTTATGCGCCTGTTTACGTCAATCAGAATAATAACGGTACACAGGAGGTCTATTTTAACGAGGTTGTTGGCGGAAATTCTATTTTTTTCGGAGGCGTTGCCCTGCGATTTCGCGAAACCGACTTCGAGAGGTGGCCCATATCTTATATGGACCTGGAGCCATATTATTCGGAAGCCGAAAGGCTTCTTGAAGTATCCGGGGAACCTGGTCTCGATCCTTTTGAACCTTACCGTTCAAGTGATTATTTCTACAATGATCTCCCGATGTCAGAACCGTCACGAAGAATTTTTTCCGCATCGAGAGCGCTTGGATTCAAACCCTTTAAGCTTCCTCTTGCAATAAATTTCAGGAATAATTCCAAGACTCTCTGTATAAAATGTAATACCTGCGACGGATTTCCCTGTAAGATCAAGGCAAAAAATGACGTAACAACTACACTTTTGAAAAGGGCTCAGGAATACAAACTCAAAATTACTACCGGCTCTATTGTAAAAAATATCTCGGATGATAACGGAACGATTGAGTCGGTTACCGTAGTAGATAAACAAACCGGAAAAGAGTACCGGTATTCATCGAAAATAGTAATTTTGAGCGCCGGGGCTTTACAAAGCCCGGGAATTCTTCTGAGATCAAATCTCGATAAATATCCACAAAGAGAATTTATCGGAAAATACCTTATGCGGCATTGCAGTGCGGTGGTAAGCGGAATATTTCCATTCAAAACCAACCCCGATAAAGTATTCCATAAACATGTTGGAATAACAAATTTCTATGAGGATTTTCGGAACGTAACAAACACATCGGTAGGAATGATTCAGGATGTTTATATGCCGGAGGGAGAAACGGTAAAATATTATTGCCCAAAAGGCATTAAAACGCTTGCAGCGTTTTTTGCCGGTAATATTCAAAATCTCATGTGTATCGGTGAGGATGATCCTGTAAAAAGTAACGCCGTATCACTTTCGGGGATAAGAGATTCTTTTGGAATTGAGACTATTAAAATTGATCATGATTTTACGAAAAACGATTACAAACGAAGGAAATACCTTATAGGCAAAGCAAAAATAATACTGCGAAAGACAGGAAGTATATTTTCATTTTCCCATGGAATAGATGAACACATTCCCCCTGCATTTGCCCACGCCACAGGAACGGTACGATTCGGAAAAAGCCCGGAAACAAGCGTGCTCGATAAGAACTGCAAATTTTTTGGAATAAAAAACCTGTTTGTCCTTGACGGAAGTTTTATGCCGTCATCCGGTGGAGTAAATCCCAGCCTCACGATTACGGCAAATTCGCTGAGAGTTTCGGATCATATCGTCAAAAACTTCGATGAATTCCAATAAACCAAACATTTGTATTGTTGGCGGCGGCGGAATCGGCGCAGTACACGCCCGAAACCTGTCACCCTACGCCAATCTCTATTTTTTCAATCCCACAATCAAGAAAGCAGAAACATTTAATCTTAAATTTGACGGCAGCGGAACATTCGATTCATTCGAGAAAATACTCGAAGCCGATAGTATTGACGCCTTGTTGATAGCTTCACCTCCCCAGTTTCATAAACAGCAAGTGATAGACGGTTTAAAAGCTGAAAAACACATACTCGTTGAGAAACCATTATGCATAAACCGTGAAGAGTTGGAAGATATTGAACAGGCGGTTGCAGACGCCGGGTCAACCCCGAAAAGAAAAGGGCAGACTGTATTTATGGTTGCGGAGAATTATTATTATAAACCATCGCTCATTAAAATAAAGGAAATAATTAGGTCTGGAGTAATCGGAGATATAAAATCTGTCCATGCACGCAAAGAGTTTATGCAGCCTGCATACAATTGGAAAAGAAATTATGGCGCTTTGCTTGAAGGCGGAATCCATTTTATAGCGCTGATATCGGGAATAATTGAAGAAACACCAATACATGTCGAAGCCGATTTTCCAGGTCTGCAACCGGGGACACAGGAAAGGGCGTCTGTTGTTTTCCTTAATTACAAAAATGGTGTTAATGCAACACTCAATTACGCCTGGAACAAGAGGAGTTTGACCAAAGGATTATTTCAACATTCGGTTATCAGAGGGACAAAAGCGAATCTGATATTCGAGAGCAATGGGCTGTACATCATTGCTCCCGGGATCAAAAAGCTGACCTTTCCGGGATTTTCCGATATAACCGGTCATAAAGCTATGGCTGTGGATTTTTTGTCCTGTATCAGCGAAAGAAAACAACCCTTTTCTGATTTTGAAAAAGCAAAGCGGGATTTGGAAATAGTATTCGGGGCGTATGATACAATGTAAATGATCTGCAGGCGGACGACCTGATTGGGTTTTTATTGTTTCTCTTTAAGTATGTAAGGTTCGAAAATTTTCGGCATAAGAATTTTATGGTTAATCCAATATGCTATAACTACATATACTGCCGCAATCATTAAATCGATTATATAGTGATGGTTAAGATAAACGGCTGCCCAGCCAACCAATAGGGGATAGAGTATAACAAACGTATGATATTTCTTGAATTTCAAGTAAACAAACAATGAAATTATAATCGGATAACCACCATGAAGAGAAGGAATCGCAGCAAAATGATTCGGGTTGAAATTATCCCACAAATTGGAAAATAACTTCATCTTTATCATATTATCGATATTGATCAGTGAACCGGCTGTTCCGAGGTAACTGCCTGACGGCTGGTCGAATCCGTCTCTGAGAACGTACCACGGCGGAGCAGCCGGCAAGATGAAAAATGTGATCAACGCCATAGCATTCAATATCGTAAGCGTCCAGACAAATCTGTAAAACATTTTTCGGTCGTTTTGCGTATGCCAGAGAATCCATCCAAAGAGCATTGGACCGTAAAAGTGAAAACTGTACAAATTTGCGGCAATCAGGTCAATCGCTTTTTTCCAGAGATGGGCGTCATAAATATAGTGAAACCGTTGAAATACATAAGACGGAATTTCGTTTCCGAATAATTTTCCAAAGATCGCGAATTCAGCGTCATAAATTTCCCTGACATAAACATACCCCCTCCAGC
>JADFON010000101.1 GCA_022562855.1 Candidatus Zhuqueibacterota bacterium
GTCGTCGGGGAAGACCTCGCAAATGAGAGTATCACGACCTCCATCGAAGAGATCATCCGTCTGAACGCTACTGCAGTCGGTATTTCTGTTTTTGTCGGGAGCGATTACGAAAACGAAACGCTTCTCAATCTCGCCGAACTCGTCAATGAATGCGAAAATTTCGGTATCCCGGTCATGGCGGTAACCGCAGTGGGCAAAGAGATGGAAAAACGGGAATCTCGTTACCTTGCATTATGCTGCAGGATAGCCGCAGAACTCGGTGCGCGTGTCGTAAAAACATACTGGTGCGAAAAGGATTTCGACAAGGTGGTGAACGGGTGCCCTGTTCCGGTTGTTATGGCGGGCGGTCCCAAATGCGAAACCGAAAAAGAAGTATTCGAATTCGTTCACGATGGGATGCAAAACGGTGCGGTCGGTATCAATCTCGGCAGAAACGTCTGGCAAAGCCCCGACCCCGTCCCCATGGCAAAAGCCCTGCAAGCCATAATCCACAAAAACGCCACCGTCAAAGAAGCGGCGGAGATATTTAACGAAACAAAGAATGCGGGATTAAAATCGAAATAGATTTATTGTTCGGTAGAACAGACATTCTTGCCTGCCCCTTATCTGGGGTTTGGGGGTGAATTTGTTCAAGTGAAATCCTTAGAAAGACATTTTAAGTGAAATCAAAGATATTACATATTGCGAGTGTTGGCGATGTTTTGATTGAAAACAGCAATAGAGCTAAGCGCCTAAGTATTTCTGTTAAGCCTTTCAAGGGTGTACGAGTAGCTGTGCCCAAAAGGGTGAGCTTTTACGCAGCTGAAAAATTTGTGTTTGAAAAAATCAAGTGGATCAGGAAACATGTTGAAAATATGAGATTATTTGAGGAAACTCATAATGGAATGCCGGATAATGGTAAAGTAGAAAATACCGGAGCAGCAAAAAGAAAAATCAAATTAAGAATCTCAAGACTTGCAGAAAAAAATGGATTTGATTTTAACAGGATTACGATCAGAAATCAAAAATCCCGCTGGGGAAGCTGCTCATCGAAAAATAACATAAATCTTAACATAAAGTTGGTAAAGCTTCCGGAAGAATTAATGGATTATGTTATTCTGCACGAACTCGTTCACACAAGAATAAAAAATCATAGCAGCGATTTCTGGCAAGAACTTGATAAGTATGTGGGCAATGCAAAAGCTTTGGCTAAGCAGTTGAAGAAGTATATGTGAAGATGTTGCAGGAAAGAGGTCTTCAAAGTAGAATTTTCTATGTTGGTTCAAGTTTATAACTTGAACCGGGACGTTTCCGGGCAGGCTATAAACCTGCTCCGACATTAATTAGAATATTGGTTTGACAAATTTCACACAACCCGTTCATTACCGCCGTCGATGGGGATTTGGGCGCCGGTGGTTTTGGCGAAGGCGGGTCCCGCCATTGATACCACAAGTTCTGCCACGTTTTTTGATGTGACTTCGGTTTTCAGGAGGTTGCTCGTTTTGTACTCTTCAACCGTCACCCCATAGTGTTTTGCTCTTGTTTCCAGAACTTCCTGTGTCCATATCCCCGTGTCGAATACCATGTTCGGGTGAACGATATTGACGCGTATTCCAAATTGACCTAACTCCAAAGCGGCAACCCGGGCAAGCTGTGTAAGACCGGCTTTTGCCACGGAGTACGCGGAGGCTCCCGGTCCCGGCGCGGGAACGTTTTTCGAACCGATGATAACAACCGCCGGATCGATCCCGTACTTCAGGTAAGGGATACATTCCTGCAGCAGCGACCGGTGGCTGTTGAGGTTCAAATCGATGCTTTTATTCCATGCACCGGCATCCTGTTCTTCGATGGTCATACTGCTTGGAAAAGTGCCGGCGTTGCTTACGAGAATATCCAAACCGCCAAACTCCTCAATGGTCCGTTCAACGGCTTTCCTGACCGCCTTTTGATCGGTTACGTCACAAGCTATTCCAAGAGCAAGACCATTTTCGATATTATTTTCTATTTCCGGGTTTATATCAAGCCCGGCGACTACAGCCCCCTGTGCCGATAACGTCTCCGCACATGCTTTGCCGATGCCGCTTGCCGCGCCGGTAATTAGTGCGATCTTCCCCTGGAACGGAGGCGGTGCACCCCCTTTTTTCAACTTTGCCTGTTCGAGTTCCCAGTATTCGATCTCAAATATTTCGCTGTCTTCCAGCGCCTTCCATCCCCCTATTGCCTCACCCCACTGAATTGCCCTGATGGTGTGTTTTGCGATTCCGGTTACAATATTTACATCCGTCAGGTTTTTCCCCATCACCGCAATTCCCTGTCCGCGCCATACCGCCCACCGCGGCGCCGGATCGAGACAGGTCAGGGCGCCGTCGGCGTTCCGGTCGAAATATTCACGGTATCGTTCAGCGAATTTATTTACGTCATTCTCTGTGTTTCCTGTCATTATCATCGGGATGTGTTTTGCGCGGAAGACATGGTCGGGCGTCAACGGTCCTCGTGCTGCTATCTCTGAAACGTTCGGAAGATTCGCAAATCCACGTTCTTCCTTCCCCCTGAGAACCCTGGTTATCATCGCCGTTTCAGCGGCATAAGAAACCGCTTTCCGGAGCCGGGCGACATCCAGGTGAGGAAATTCCGGTAGCATTCTCTCTTCGACGGCAATGGATTTGTGTGCGCCGTGTTCTTCAAGATAGTTTTCCGCTTTGGTGACAAGTTCTATCATCTTTTCATAACTTTTGCGTGCGTCATCGTCAAACGTAAAAATCCCATGATTCAACAGAACAATCCCCTCAAGTGAATTCCAATCTATGTCCTTTGTCAACTCATACACCTTCTTGGCAAGAATAAAACCCGCCTTGACATATGGAACGATAAGTATATTGTCTCCATAGATTTTCCGGATGTGGTTTTCGCCATCGAGGGTGTTTGTGACGGTTACAACCGCATCGGCATGTGTGTGGTCGACAAATTTGGACGGGATAATAGCATGAAGTATAGCCTCGACCGAGGGGTTCGGAGCAGATGAATCGGTCATGGCAGCCCGCTGACCCTTTACCATATCGCTGTCGGACAGACTTTCGAGTTCCGCCATCTTCTTCAATACGTCTAACCGTACCGGTGCAAAACCTTCCGCTTCGATCGATGCAAGGTCCCAACCGCTTCCTTTGACGAATAAAACTTCGACAGTTTCACCAAAAAGGTCTTTCACATCACCCTTGACCGAAGTATTACCGCCGCCGTGCAGGACAAGGTCTTCCTCCTGTCCAATCAACTGTGACGTATACACCCGCATCTTCAGCGGGTCGCCTGCAAACTTTTCTGCATCGGAATCATTCCAGCGGCTTATCATGTTCTCCTCGTAGTATCAAAAATATCTTTTGTAAATTGATATTTGCAAAATCCCGTACCGGTTCAAAATTCTCAAAAATATACCATCTTTCGCTCAATAAGGCAAATAATCTTTTAAGAACGTCCCGGCATATTTTTCTTATCCTCAAATGAAGATAAAATATCATTACACCGTTATTCACGATTAGTAGCTAATATTTATTGTTTCGAGAATGAGACTTCTAATAGTGTTTGTTTGAGGTATGGTTTCAGGAATTGCGGTTCAAAATATATTCGGAATGAACAATGGTTCGGGATAAAAAACATGTTTAAGCGGGGACGTGCCGGCTTAATCAACCTAACCTTCTTCTAAGCCTGCCCCATAGTCCTTTACCAAGAAAACGGTCGGCGTTTACGAGGATATTCTTTATCAGCAGGAGAATGTCGTGTTCACCCGCCCAGAATTTTCTGACCAATTGCGGCGAAGTATCGTTGATTACCATGTTCAGGACTAATGCGGTCAACGCGATGTCGTCGAGATAACCCAACGGACCGAACAGGGCTTCCGGCAGGAGATCGATGGGAGAGATGAAATAGACTATTGCGGCGGCAAGAATCCCTTTCGTTTTCATCGGCACTTCGGCATCGATAGACAGTTTCCAGAGAAGATAAAACAGGTCGGGCGCAGTCATTAACAGGTCTCCCCATTTGTTGAGGGCGCCACCCTGTTTGTTCATCCAGTTTTGAATATTCGCGCGTAATTTCAGGTAAAACGATTCGTTTTTGTCAGGAATTTTTTCCATTTCGCCCAATTTGTCTGTTCCTTTCAAGATTTTTATGCGTTCACTTATCTTTATCAATATAGTTCGGATAACCCTGAATGTCAAATAAATTTGTGCCGATGAATAACAACTAAAACAAAAAGACAGGTCTTACCATTATTTTTCTTGACATTAGTATTTCAATATATTAAAATACTAATGCTATAGTACAAGTAAGCGGAATTATGAAAAAATCCTATAAAATCGTCAGAAGCATTTTTGTTATTTCTTTATTTTTCGCGTGCGGAAATATTGATACCGATGCTGTTATCGAAACAATAGACGGAGTAAAGTACATACATAACAATACGCCTTTATGGGGAGGGGAACCGGAAATTGCACTTGAGTTCGTCCGAAAAATCGGTGATTATGATTCAACAGACGATAATTTTGTCTTCTATAAACCTCGCAACATTTTCGTAGACGAATCCGGCAATGTATATGTTCTCGATGCCGGAAATTTCCGTGTGCAGGTGTTTGACTCTGATTTAGATTATGTGAAGACTATCGGCAGGCAGGGTCAGGGTCCTGCGGAATTCGGCAGTCCGTCGGCGGTACTGGTTGACGAAAACAACAATATCCTTGTAAGCGACCAGTCTAAAAGTAGCATCTTGGTATTTGACCAAAATGGAAAAGAATTCGAAAGAATCAGTTTGCCTGTCCGTTCTACAGGATCATTTTTGAAAATTGGAGAGGAATTATTTCTGACTTCCACCATGACCGATACGACGCTTATTTCAGCTTTTGACTTCCAAGGCAATACGCTCTACCGCTTCGTCCAAGCTAAAAAATACAGCAGAGACGTCGAGTTTAGCATAGGTGTAAGCATAAATTTTCCAATTATTGCAAACTTTTTTTCGTATTTTCAAGACAATCAGGGCAGCATTATAATAGTATTTAACGTACAAAATCGTATCGAAAAATATTCTTCCGACGGAAGATTGATGTTTCAAGCCGACAGGAGACTCAATTACGATGAGTCTTCAGAGCCATATGTCGAAACCCGCATTGTGGAATTATTTACTCCCGATGATCCGACCAGGGAAAAGCGGGAAATGAAATTGCCGGTTTACAACAGAATTTCTGCAGGCGCCGGAGTAGATCACCAGGATAGAATCTGGGTATCGACGTTAATGTATCAACCTGAGTACGAAGCGGACCCCGAAAAACAACCCCCTTTACCGGAGTACATGCACTTTGAAATATTTAACCGGGATGGAATTTTACTCGGCTATCTTGACGTGCCGGAACACTATACGGACAATTTCAAGATATTTGGAGACAAGATCTATTTTATTGATTCCAAAGATGAAATGTGCGTGTATGAATACAGGATTGTTGAAAAGTAATTCTCCTTCAATCCTGATCAGAACTGCATGTAAACCGAACGCAACAAACAAGTATCAAAATCAGGCAATTTTATATCTTTTATTCCCTGCCGAGCAGCCCCTTGATTTTATCCTTGAATTCTCCTCGTTCGCGTTTGTTTGTCAGTTCAGCCTCGTCACACGCGGTTTCGATATCATCGTCCGAAATGTCGATCTTCCCGAGAAATTTCTTTAAGATCAGGATTTCCTGACGCGTCAGATTAATTGCTTTGAGCCGATAATCCTCAAACGCTTCATATGCGAACGGAACCGCGGCTTTTACCATTTCAGCCATTATGTTTGCATATTCGCGGATCTCGAACTGCGAATGATCGTCCATCCTGAGAGAAAGAAAATGGAAGAGGTTATGCAAATCTATTTTCCAGTACCACTGTGTATAGACATTTGTGGGGATGACAATCCTGGATAGCTCACGGGCGATTTTACTGCGCGAGGAGTCGAATTTTTCATATTCCTCCTCGTTCAAAAGGTACTGGTAAAGCTCGTAGGTCTTGTCACTGTTCTCAAGGATAAGCGAACGTACTTTTTCCGCTTCTTTTTTCGGCACACCGCTTTCTCTTCCCTGTTTGTTGCTTTGCGATTGTTTGGCAAGCGCCTGCACTTCGGGGATATAGAATTCGTCCTCGAGGATCGAATACCGGGCGCTGTATTCGTTTACGTTTGCAGTCCGGTGCCGTATCCATTGACGGGCGACAAAGATGGGGAGTTTGACATGGAATTTGAATTCCACCATCTCGAACGGCGTTGTGTGCCTGTGACGCATAAGATAACGGATAAGTCCCCGGTCGGCGTTTACCGATTTTGTCCCCTTGCCGTAACTTACCCTGGCTGCCTGGACAATTGAATCGTCGTTACCCATAACGTCAACAAGAACCACAAATCCACGGTCAAGCACGTCAAACTGTTTTCCAAGTATTTTATCGACTTCTTTTGTTATCGGCATGGGATTTTTTTTTAGAAATGAGGAAAGCTCAACTGCAAAACACAAATTGAAGAATCACTAAATAATTTGATCTGACAAATGCTTTTTCTAACACCCCCAAACAAAGTTTGGAGGTGCCACACATTTTATTCCGTCGCTGCCCATGAGGAACTATTGCGCTACACTACCTTGAAAAAAATCAAATTTTTATGTTATTTTTAAAGAAATTCCGATTCCGGCTTGCCGGGATACAATGACGAATATTTCTCCCCCAGAAATAACTTCAGAAAAGCATTTCCTGAACTTG
>JADFON010000102.1 GCA_022562855.1 Candidatus Zhuqueibacterota bacterium
AAGTAATGGAACCTCCGTGCAATAGTGAGGAGATACTGAAACCCGATTGTGCATCAGTTATGAGAACAGTCGACGTAGAACTGTACCATTTTGGTATAACGAGTGTTATTACGGCTGTTATCACCCCAACAGTAAACGTGAAAAAAAATATAAATTTCTTCCACTTTAGAATCGTGTATAAATAATCAAGTATGTTTGTTTCTTTATCGGACATATTTGAATAAGTTTTAAAGAATTATCTGGAGTATTCGATATTCAGAATTTTTGTTTGTCTTTCGGTTCTTGGATTGGCAGGATTTTTAAAATATATTGATAGCTTTAGCAGCCAATAAAATTGATACAATAGGAGACAGGAATTCGAGCCAGTCTCTTACCACAAGGTGCCGCTTTTTCGGCATGTGGATCTGGTCGCCAATCTCGATGATGATTTCCTCCCCATAGAACTTCTCGTTTTTCCTTGTAACAATAATCTTTTTTTTATCCGAAGCATCTGTCGTTCTACCGGCAACGCTGACATAATAACCTGCAGATCTTTCAGCAATCCATGCGTAACTTCCGGGGTTAACCACTTCACCGTCAACATATACAACGGTCTCAAAAATCGGCATTACTACAACGTCGTCGGACTGCAAAATGAAACTTGTCAAGGTGGGATTAGCCGAATTCAGTGTGAGAGAATAAGTTGTTATTTCACCGGTTCCATCGGTTCGTTCGACTGTAACATTTTCGAAGTCCATATTAATTGTCCCAAAATTATTCCTTTTAAGAAATTCAAATACAGACTCTTCTTGATAGTATTGATAGAAACCGATCCTGTTTACCGGGCTGCGGACAGATAAAATTCCCTGTGAGAAATTGCTTCCGGGTACAAAAACTTCATCGCCGTCCCGTAATAAGGGGTTGTTTTCAAGCCCTCCTTCGTTGTTGTACTTCCACCCGTTAAAATGGTCAACTGTTCCGTCAGCATGTCTGATCTCTATAGCCCT
This sequence comes from Candidatus Zhuqueibacterota bacterium, assembly GCA_022562855.1. Taxonomy (GTDB): domain Bacteria; phylum SM23-31; class SM23-31; order SM23-31; family SM23-31; genus JADFON01. The sequence continues at coordinate 987 of JADFON010000102.1, forward strand.
GTCGTTCGCCCAATCAGTAAGACCGCCCGATTGCTCCAATACATCTGAAACCCTTCCTGTGGCATTTGCATACCGAATTCCAGGTTCATTTACTTCGCCTGTGAGCCTGACAATGAAAGTGCGCATAGATGTTAAGGTAACGCTTATGTTGCTTTCCGGATAGAGGTCTTGCAGCCGTGACACAATTAATTCCCGTGATTGATCCAGTGTCATATCATTGAGGTCGATAATTCCTACGTCGGGGATGTTTACCACTCCCTCCGGCAATACTATCAACGGCATTGTAGGTTCCGGGGAAATTCCGCCAATTCTCACCAGAAGCCGGTCCCCAGGTCCCATTTTGTATTGTGCCGGATCAATTGGTCCCCCCATTATAACTTGCTGTATATCAAGCAATTGCTGGGTCTGAAATTCTCTCGCGGTCACATCGGATGTCTTTGTCGGCGGAACGGTGATTTGGGCGGATACAACCGCAGATACCAAAAACAAATTCAAAATAGCAAAAAGAAGATAGTATATAATACTCGTACGTTTCATAAAGCAAAATATGCGTTTATTCATTAAATAACAGCACGTTAAGATAGAAAAATCTTTATAGATTTCCAATAAAAAAGAATATTTGAGGATATTTGGCGCTACTCATATGAAACCCGGTTAGAATATAAACGCTTTAGGACGTAGCCGATTTTATCGACGACCAAATTTCGGTAACGCCTCTTATTTTTACAGCAGAAAAAAGAATTGGTTCATTGTGAAGATTATTTTGCAGGATTATGTCCTGTTTTATTTTTATCGCTTTTTGTTTTGAAATCTTATCCGATTTAGTAATAACAATTTGTAATTCGAGATTATTAAACAATAGCCATTCAAGAAGTTCCGCGTCCTGTTCCATAAAGCCGCGCCGGACATCTATTATCAGCAATACCAGCTTAAGAGAATCACAGTTTGAAAGAAAATGTTCTATCAATTGCTGCCATTTCTTCCGCATTTTAAAGGAAACTTTTGCATATCCGTAGCCCGGAAGGTCTACGAGATTCAAAGCATCGTTAACAGTATAATAATTGATTAAACGCGTTTTACCAGGGGAATTGCTTGTCCGGGCAAAGTTTTTCCGGTTGAGTATCGTATTGATCAGGGAGGATTTGCCTACGTTTGACCTTCCGGCAAATGCGACAGCAGGATAATTCAGTTTGGGAAGAGAGGACGGGTCGGCTGCACTGGTCAAAAATTCGACTTTATTCAGTTTCATTGCGAACCAACTCAGGCTTGTTTTTTTAGTTTTTCAAAAGTGTATTCAGGTTCTTTACCGTTTAAGATTGTATCTTTTGTTATCAGACATTCTTTCAGTCTGAGCATATCCGGAACATCATACATAATATTAACAATGACCCCTTCGAGAACCGACCGCAAACCCCGGGCTCCAGTACCCCTCTTTTGCGCAGAATTGACAACAGCCTTCAGAGCATCCTGGGAGATTTTCAAACGAACACCTTCTAATTCGAACATTCTCTGGTATTGCTTTACAATAGCGTTCTTCGGTTTAGTCAGAATGCTCATTAACGCGGTTTCATCAAGCTCATCGAGCGTGGTGATATTGTGAAGTCTGCCTACTAATTCCGGGATCAGACCATATTTTAACAAGTCCTGGGGTTCGATTTTCTGAAGAGTCTCGCCGATCTTTTTGTCTTTGACTTTTCTTACATCCGCGCCAAATCCCATGACTTTTTTTCCTATTCTGCCCTTTATGATCTTATCCAGCCCATCGAAGGCTCCGCCACAAATAAACAATATATTCTGTGTGTTAATATTTATAAGACTTTGCTCCGGATGTTTTCTGCCGCCTCGTGGGGGTATACTGGCAATCGTTCCTTCGAGAATTTTTAGTAAAGCCTGCTGAACACCCTCACCCGACACATCGCGTGTAATAGACGGGTTGCCGTCTTTACGCGCGATTTTATCCAATTCGTCGATAAAAATAATTCCTCTTTCAGCCTGGTCTACATTGTAATCAGCGGATTGTAACAGCCTAACAAGAATGTTTTCCACATCTTCACCAACATATCCTGCTTCGGTGAGAACTGTTGCATCGGCTATTGTAAACGGAACCTGAAGAAACCGAGCCAGGGTTTGCGCCATCAAGGTCTTTCCGGTTCCCGTAGGACCTATCAGCAGGATGTTGCTTTTTTCCAGCTCAACGTCTTTTTTTGATAAACCGATATTTGTAATTCGCTTATAATGATTATATACAGACACCGATAGATATTTTTTTGTATCTTCCTGACCTATAACATAATTATCAAGCTCAGCTTTGATTGCGCTTGGCGTCGGAATCTTTTTTAGTAAAACCTGGTTTTTCTGGTCGTTATCGGTCCTGATTATTTCTTCTGCGCCAACTATGCATTCATTACAAATAAATACATCGGGACCCGAAATCATGCAGTCTACTTCTTCAGTTCCTTTACCGCAAAAAGAGCAAATTAAGTTCTCTTTAGTTTTTTTGGAAGATGCCATTGTCTTTTTTTCCTAAACTGTAATAGATGACAATATTTTCAATTTAGCAATATTCGAACGCCCAAATCAGCTTTTCTTTTTCTGTTTTACTTTACCATTTTGTTTCTTTTTTGTAATTACCTGGTCAATCAAACCGTATTTTTTGCATTCTTCCGCCGACATAAAATAATTTCGGTCGGTGTCTTTTTCGATTTTTTTCAATGTTTGACCGGTATGTTTCTCGAGTATCTCGTTTATCCGTTTTCTGTGATTCAGGATTTCTTTTGTCTGGATTTCAATATCGGTCGCCTGTCCCTGCACACCTCCCCACGGCTGATGAATCATTATTCTTGCGTGAGGGAGCGCCGACCTTTTACCTTTTGCGCCGGCTGTTAACAATATCGCTCCGAAGCTTGCCGCTTGACCCATGCAAATTGTCGCAATGTCCGGCTTGATATACTGCATTGTGTCATAAATTGCCATACCGGAAGTTACATGTCCGCCCGGCGAATTAATATATATGCTTATGTCTTTTTCGGGATCTTCCGCCTCAAGATAAATGAGCTGCGCGATGACCAGACTTGCGATATTATCATCGATAGGTTGTCCTAGAATGATTATTCTTTCTTTCAATAACCGGGAAAATATATCATAGGCTCTTTCAACACGACCGGTCTGTTCTATGACCATTGGAATTAACATACTTACTCCTTTAGATTTTATATCTCCACAACATTGTTTCGAAAAAAAACTGGATTTAATTACCGGCTTAAGAAACTGAACTTACTTCCGCTTTGCTTTCCAAAAATTCATAAATCTTGTCGTCGATGAGCGAAGTTCTCAAATCATCGCGTTTTTTGCCCGATTTATATTCGATTTTTAACCGTTTGATGTCTGCACTGCGCTCTTCTGAATATTTTTTTAGATAGTCGTCTATATCGGTGTCGGTGACTTCAATTTTTTCCTGGGTAATCAACTTCTGTTTGATCAAAAACCACTGTACTTTGTGACGCGCTATTTCTTTCCCTTCATCCCGGATTTTTCCGGTATTCTGCGAAGCATTGGACTGTTTCTTGAAATTTTCTTCTAAAACATCAAGAAACCGTTCGACCATTGAATTTGGTACGGGCGGATTGACGATTCTAACAACTTCCCGTTCAAGACTTGCCCGCAACTTCTCCGTTGCAGAACTTTGCAATTGGTTCAAAAGGTCAGTCTTTATTCCTTCCTTCATTCCGTTCAAATCTTCAAACTTCAGTTCTTTCGCCAGCTCATCGTTCACTTCGGGTAAACGTACAGATTCCACCTTTTTCACTTTCACTTTATAGTGTGTCTCAAGGGGGGACTGATTTTGCTGTTGACCGGGATTTTGAATAATATATTGTTCCATATGCTGAACTATGCGCTTTTCATCATCTTTTTGTACGCCGATAAGCTGGTCGTCGAACTCCTTCCCGTATATGTTAGCCCCAAGAAGTAATGTCTGGTCGGGATAAGTTTTTCCTATCAAAGAAACACCTGTAGCCGGATCTATCTCTTCAATATCAATAAGCAGTTGGTCGCCGTTTTCAGCCGGTTTCTCCTTAATACTTACCGTACCATATCTATACTGAATCTTTTTAATGGTTTCCTCTACCATCTCCGGTTTAACTTCAGGCTCTTCTTTTTCGACGCGCATTCCCTTCAAATTGCCAAGTTCAAATTCAGGTTCTATTTCAATTTTCGCAACAAATTTTAGCGTTTGACCCGGTTCATATTCCATGTTTGAAATATCTGCCGGACCAATCGGATATAATTTTTCTTCATCGATCGCTATTCTATAGTTGTCATTGATTGCGGTTTCGATTGCTGTTGCCTGAATCTGCTGACTGTACTGAGAAATGATCATTCCGCGTGGAGCTTTGCCTTTTCGAAACCCTGGAAGCTGGACATGTTTTCTAACACGGCCCGTCTCCTTCTCGATAGCTTTTTCTACAAGATCCGGAGAAACTTCAATGCTCAGTTCTCTTGTTGTTTCAGTCGGTGAAGAAACGGTTACTTTCACTAATTAAACCCCTCAAAAAGTCTGAATAAACCGGTTTCAAATTACGCAATATTAACCTCATTCGCAAGACAAAAAAGTGACGCAAACACTCAAAAAATCACTGTAAAAGCTACTATCTTCTCAGATAAACCGCTTTGAATATGACATTGTGGCAGACATAGCTGACATAATGGATGTAAATCTTTTTTGACTTACAATTTTGCAAAATCTCATCTATTTTGACGAGTCCGGTATTCGTATTCATAGAGTTTTCAAATATACCGTTTTGACTATTGTCAAAATGATAAGAAGCATCATTTTTTGACCGATTAATGGATAGAAAATCAAAGAAAATCGTAGTTGTTATGCCTGCATATAACGCAGAACTAACTCTGGAAAAGACCTTGCTTGATATTCCCGAAGGAATAGTAGACGACATAATATTGGTAGATGATGCGAGTACCGACAATACTGTAGATATAGCCCGTAAACTCAATGTACAAATTGTTGAGCATAAGGATAATAAAGGATATGGAGGAAACCTGAAAACCTGTTACCGGTTGGCTCTCGATTGTAATGCAGATATTATAGTTATGATTCACCCCGATTACCAATACGACAGCAGTCTTATACCTTATCTCATTGACCCGGTAAGAAATGGTTTATACGATATAATGCTTGGTTCACGTATCAGGACAAGACGAGAGGCTCTTGCCGGTGGAATGCCGCTTTATAAATATCTTTCAAACAGGATATTGACGTTTATTCAAAACATTTTCCTGGGACAGAATTTATCTGAGTTTCATACCGGTTTTCGTGTTTTTTCCCGGAAGGTTCTTGAATCAATTCGTTACGAGTCAAATTCAGACGATTTCGTGTTTGACTCACAATTTCTTGTTCAGGCAATCGCGTTAGGATTCCAAATCGGTGAGTTTCCCGTTCCCGTTCGTTATTTTAAAGAGGCTTCTTCCATCAATTTCAGCAGAAGTGTTGTCTATGGTATCGGCACACTATTAACTGTGGCAAAGTACTTTTTACACAATACAAAACTGATAAGATTTCGATGTTTTTCACTAAAAACATCGAACAATCCTAACATA
>JADFON010000103.1 GCA_022562855.1 Candidatus Zhuqueibacterota bacterium
AGTTATTACGAGAAAAGCCCATAATATCTTTTAAATAGTCAAACAGGGGAACTTCTGAGTAGGTGTAATGTCCTCCGATCATTAAGATAATGCAATGAATTAAAATCAAGGTATAAATTAACGATGTCAGTCTAAAAGACCTGTATGTTAATGCTACTACCACGAATCCCATGACCGCTGGAATAATTTCCAAAAACCAAATGAACCGATCATTTGGATTTACCCAGGACCAGACAAAAACGGTCATAAATATTGTTACCCATAGATATTTAATTATTACACTCCCATTAGCGCATAACTAATAATTAATCAAAACTTTACTGTTATCATAACAAAGATAATGATTGATATCTAACCGTCAATTTATTGTTATAACTTACAAAAGTCAACCGGATTATGCCGGTTGGAGTAAGCCGAGATGAGTTACTGCCAAGGTGGTTTGGTAGGTGCAGTTTTATAATAGACGATGGGTATGTTGATTTAAAACTTCTGGGCACCGCTCGCCCCTGCTAAATGGGACAGACGTGCCTTTACAAATTTATTTGCTGATCCAAAATCCGGGGAAAAAAACACGAAAAAAGGGCTGACATGTGAGTTCAAGTGTCAGTCTTTTATTTAGATATTTACAGAGAGATTGCCACCCCGAAAAGATAGGGGCAGGCTAAGTTCAGGGAGATGGTAAAATAATGCCACAGCTATCTAACTAAAGTCATTCGCCGCCGCCTTCTTCTTTCTCTTTTATAAGGTCGGATCTTTTTTTGCGTAGTTTGTCAAAAATTTCTGCGGAGATGACATAGTACCAATCTGCAAACCGGTTGTTCAATTCCGCTGAAAGCTTCAAACCGTTCTCGACATTTTGTTTCCACTCTTCGTGTGTATCGTGAAGCTCTTCATTTGCCCGGTCGGTATCCGTCCAGAGGCTGTCGGCTTTTTCCTGGAATTCCAAATTTTCGGGAATCTCCGGCTCGGTGAAATAATTATTTTCAAAGTTTGCAGTGATGAACAGGTAACGGTTTTCACCCGGTCCGCTTGTCTCGTCAGCAGTGGAGTCCGTTCCTGCGCTCACAGATTCACCCACTCCATAGAGAATTTCCCCAAATCTCATGGTATATATAATGCCGTCTGTTGTCGCTGCCTGCAGTTCTCCTTCGTTCGACACAAGTTGGCTTTCCCTGGTAAAAAAGTAACCTTTTCTTTGCAAATCAAGCAGGTCCCGCTGTACGAGAGCAATATTGTTTGACGATTGCAGCGACCGGGACAATCCTTCCGGTTTTGGACGGACGCCGACTATCGACAATTCGTCTATCGCCGTTATCAGGTCGTTGATGACCGTATCGTCAACCTCCTGGTCTTCGCTCATGTCGTCAGCAGTCCAACCGTCATCGGTTTTATTGAGAATCAAATTATCGCGCTGATCTATGGTTCCCGTTTGTTCGTTCACGGTGTAATCCTTCAAGACGACTTTTTCAATTTTGATTTTTTCGACTTTGAGAAGGTCAGCCTCTATCCAATCGCTGAATTTTGTGGAAATATCGATATCCATTCTCACAGCGTAAACTCGTTTTTGGTCCGGGACGCGGACAAACCTGAATCCGGGACGGTTTTCTACTTCGTTTCCGATTATAAAATCTGCAAGAATCGCTTCATTGGCTCCCTTAATAGTTACCCGTTGACCTCTTCCCTGAAGGCTGGCGCTTGTATTGTCAAGCGGGTCTATAACGCCAAACACTTCGTGCTCGCTGACGTTATCCGATCGAAAATCATCCTTATTAATTCCGATCACACCAGCAGCGGTTTTTGAAAGCCGGTCTGCGCCATCCGCAAGATAATCGTGGTGAGAAGGAATTATCCATCTGCCGCCGGTAAAGCTCACTTTAAAGGGGCGTGCGGACCCGGTTTTATCGTCGTAATCGACCACTTCAAGGGTCAACGCTGCGTTAGGGTCGACAAATTCGGGAAAGAAGGGTTCTCCCTGGTCGAGAAATGCGTCAGGGGTTATGTCGCCCGGTGACGATATAAAGGCGAGAATCATCAATGCAAAGGCTATCCCGCCATACGTGTACGTTTTTTTGATTTCGCTCATTACTATTCCCTCAACCTTCTTATAGCGGCAACGCCTTCTTGTTCCCGGCGTTTACGCCGCAAGTAAATCATTATACCAAAGACAAAGACCGGAATCGGAGGAATGATCACCGCGAGAGTTTTAATATTATTTTGAATACTCCGGATTTGTGATTCCATGTCTTCTTTACTGCGTTGAATTTTTATCTCTTTTTCTTCCCGGATAGTTTTTTCAAGCGCATCATACCTGTCGTTTTCCACCTCCTGTAAACTACGCACCATTATTTCTTTTGTCTGGTCGTCAAGGTCTGTACGCTGACGCACCTCGGAAACTCTCTCATTGAGACGCTGTTGAGCCGCTTGAAGCGCTATCTGCGCCTCGGTTTCTGCCTGTTGTTCATCCAACAACCTTTTACTATCATAATCACGGACTCGCGACTCGACCGTTTCAAGAGTCCTGTGCTGTACCCGTCTGTTCCGAAGATCGATAAACGATTCGTCATTCACCAGAATATCCATACTGTTGAGGAAAAAGTTGACATTGTCGAAGTTCAAGTTTTCAAAACCCTGGCTTCGGATCGCAAAAAACTGGTCGGATATAAAATCGATATCCGCTATGACGATGGCGTTTATTTTTCCGAACCGGTCTGACGTCGAATCTTCGGGGGATGTAACGCTCCTGATATGGGCGGCGATAATATGCTCTGAATTATCCGGATAGTGAGGTAAATTTTGATATACCATCTGCGTTCCAAGAAAACTTCTCTGGACCATTTGACGAAACATTAAAGAACCGGATGCCTCACTTGACTTTAACAAAGGAATAAAATCGTATTGTGATTCCGGGGTCTTTTTTATACTTCCGGGAAACAGCATCAGCATTTCCTGCAGCTTTGAGCTTGCGAGATGATCGGGATTGAACGCCTGCGAATCTTCATTATTCGCACCGAGAAACACAAATTCAGGTGGAAGCTGTGCCAGGTCGGGATGCGGATTGTAATTATCCCATATGACCTGCCCAGGATTCCACTGGACTCCCAACACTCCCATAAGACCGAGAATATCGCCTTTCGATGCAGGCGGAGGTCCCTGGTTCATAAAGGGGTTTTGATTTGCGCCCGGATTTTCCACCGGGGCAAGGCTGAGGTTAAAATACGGGAAGGGGTCGACCACGATAAGAGTCGGGTTTCCTGCAAATACATAATCGAGGAGGTTGTCAAGTTCTTCCTGCGGAAGCGATGACGGGAGAACCGCCACAAGACCGTCAAGCGGTTCGGTGATAGGGTCGGCGGCAGAAATCTGGCTGACATCGTATTGTTTTTTCAGTTCTTCGACTACTTGCCAGGCAGGTGCGCTTTGCATTGTCTGGAAATCGAGACCGCCGAACAGTTTCGCCCCCGTTGTCAGAACACCGATTTTCTTTCTTTCCGCTTTCGCGACAACCCTGATGCTTCGCGTTAATTCATATTCTGTGGGCAGACCCCGGTCAAAGAACGGTATCACTTCCTCTTCGGCTCCGCTGGTAAAAGCCACCCCCATAAAAACCTGCATCACCTGTGCCCGGGCTCTTCCCGTTGCGAGCATTTCCCTAGGGAAAATCCCGAACTTCTCCCGTGCGTCGCGCGCCTCCGCTGAAAATGGCTCCGTCCGGTGTATCAATACTTCGACTTTACCACCTGCGACTGCATCGATTTCAGCAAGAAAGCTCAGCAGGTTTTCACGGGTTTGCACGTATTGCTGGGGTACGTCTTCACTGACATAAACCTGTATCAGCACCCTGTGGTCGTCGGGAATATCGTCAAGGAGACGGTGAGTTTCGCTTGATAATGAATGCATTTGCTCAGCGGTAACGTCAAGGCGCAAACTGATCCTGCCGAGAATAACGTTTATGCTTATCACCGCAATAACGACGGCGACCGCCCTGCCTGCATAATGAATCCACATATCGTAACCGTCCGCTTTTTGGGGCCAGTGTCTTTTACCGATGAGTATTATATTTATATACAGCATCACACCGGCAAGCGACAAAAAATAGAGAAAGCCTGACAAGCTGATAACTCCCCGCGAAAAATCCGCAAACGGTCCGAACACCGTTAATGCGGCAAGACTTCTTTCGACACTTTCGCCGAAAATCGAACCGACGTCATTAATAAAGGTAAATACGGAGCAGAATATCGCACCCATTACAAATGATAACGTAACATTCGGGCTGAGTAACGAAGCAAGCATACCGACCGCGATAAACGAAGCGCCGATAAACCAGAATCCAAGATAGTTTCCGAACATAAGTCCAAAATCGGGGCCGCCTAAAAATATCAAAACCAAAACGTGGCTTAAAGACAAGGCAAGAGAGGCGGAATAAACGCCAAGCGCTGCGAGGTATTTTCCCAGCACGATTTCGAGATCGGTTGCCGGTAAGGTCAGAAGCAGTTCGTCTGTTCCCTGTCTTTTCTCATCCGACCACACACCCATGGTCAATGCGGGAATAAAGAATAGCAGTAAATACGGGAAAACGACGTTCAGGAGATTCAGGTTGGCGAGATTGTTCATGAAAAACCGTTCCTGCCAGAATGCCGCAAACGCGCTCAGGAATATAAACAGAGTAATAAAAACGTACCCGGAAGGACTGGCAAAATAGAGACGCAGGTCGCGCCGGAACAGTACCTTGATTACATTGAAATTGATGTCTTTCCAAAATTTGAAATCATTCATTTCTCAATTCTCCGTAGAGATAGTTTTATCCGGTTAATTTGAACCCGTCAGCCGGTAAAACGGTGTTTCGAGAGAGCCGTTTTCTTTTAATTCGTCCGGCGTTCCGTCGAAGATGATTCTGCCGTTATTGACCAGCAGTACACGGTCGGCAACGGCGTCGACTTCCTGCAAAATGTGTGTAGACATAAGTACGGTCTTGGTTTTGCCGAGGTCTCTTATGTTTTTGCGAAAATCGCGTATCTGGTTCGGATCGAGCCCCGCGGTCGGTTCGTCCATGATCAACACTTCCGGATCGTGCAGAAGCGCCTGCGCAAGACCGACACGCTGTTTGTATCCGCGCGACAGTTTGCCGATCGGTTTTTCCATGACCTCTTCAAGATCGCACTGTTTTGACACCAGGGAGATTCGTTTTTTGAGCAAATCCGGTTCAAGCTCCCTGAATTCTCCAAAGAATTGCAGCAGTTCGATAGGCGTCATGTCTTCGTACAAAGGTCCGTTCTCCGGCAGATAACCGAGCCTTCTGGACGATTCGATTCTCTCTTCCCTGACGTCGTACCCGGCAACAGTGGCTGATCCTTCGCTGGCGGCAAGATACCCGCTAAGAATTTTCATAGTTGTCGATTTTCCCGCCCCGTTCGGTCCGAGAAACGCTACGATCTGTCCCTGCGGGATGGAAAAACTGACATCCTTGATCGCCACAAACGGTCCGTAGAACTTACTGAGACCTTTTGCTTCGATCATTATTTTTTTTGATTCCTGTGCCATTAAAATTTCCGGTTGTTTTTGTTATGCAATATAAATGCGAACAAATAATGTACTATATTTTTGTTACGATTTAAACAGAAATTTTTAATTAGAACCGGGTCGATTCATTCCGGTATGATCGTGATCAACATCTATTTACTTATTTCACATATATAAATTCAATTCCGTTATACTTTTTTTTGGGGGTTTGGGTTTCAAAAATAGCTTATTTTGACTAATAAAAACAATAAAGTTGATTTTCTCGGGTGCCAATTTTTTAGTATAATTTGTAGCTATAAGCATCTATTTGCACCCATTTGGTACGATTTGGCAAGTTGTGGGAAAATACAGAGATTTTATAACAGTTGCACGTAAAACTGGTAGTGGTAAGACAAGTGAGAAATATCTTGGAGATGAGGAGGTAATTGTTTTTAGAAAGGAGGTTTATTTTCTACTAATATGAAAGCGTTAATAGATACTACAAGCGCTAAAAATGCAAGAAAATAAGATAATTTAAGTATTATTCTATATCTCATTTTCTTTTTAATTATATTTTCATGTGAATCGTGATCAATAGGTATTGCCATATTTGCTATTTTACCTTCAGTAAAGCTCCAGGTTAATCCAAAAATAAATGACAATATCAGATTAAAATAATTAGTTGTATTAGATTCATCGCTAAAATTATCCACATCCCTAATTTTCCCTAAGAAATATATTTTCGTGTCATCGTTTCCTGCATAAATCACTTTAAATTTAACACCATATCCCGGTTCCATAAAATCCCAATCCATCAGCATATCATTAATATTGCTATCTACTTTTGCTGCCTCAATACTGAAATTGCTAAATTTCGTGCTTTCCAATATTTCATAATCAATTATTCTTGTAGAGTTTTCAATCCTTACTAAAACGGGATCTATTACGTCTCCATTAAGCCCAGGGCTAATATGAAGACCCCCAGAGTTCCAAAAAGTGATAATTACAAGATAGATATTTTCAGTAATTTGATTTTCATTATCATCGAAAATAGATATTTTTGGAGAAGAGGCTTCCTTATCAAAGACTTGAT
>JADFON010000104.1 GCA_022562855.1 Candidatus Zhuqueibacterota bacterium
ATGTGATTTTACACCAGAAACTATCTTTTATTGGACACAGATGTTCATACTTCAATTATGTTGGGAAAGTCGAAATATAAAATGATTATAACCTTTGAATTCCGGAATATCCTTACTTCAACAACACCATCTTCCTCGTCTGGACGAAATCGCCTGTTTGGAGGCGGTAGAAATAAATACCTGAGGAAAGGTCCGTTGCATCCAAACTGATTTCGTGATAACCTGCCGGCATTTCTCCATCAACGATGCGTGTCACTTCCTTGCCGAGCAGGTTATATACCGTCAGTTGGACCTTACCAGCTTGTGGGAGCCCGTACGCTATGGTAGTAGTAGGGTTGAACGGGTTAGGATAATTCTGTCCGAGCGCGGACTGTGCCGGAATGTTTGATAACTTAGAATCTTCCTCTACTTCAGTGACATCGGTTTTAACAAACTTTACTGACACCAACCATTTGATTGTGCCACTATTTTGAGGGTTCCAATTCTCTCCGCTATCTGTTGTATGATATATCTTGCCCCACTTTCCAACGATCCATCCAATATTTTCATCAGTGAAATACACAGATTGTAACCATGAATCTGCTTCACTTTCTTGAGATGTCCAACTCGTTCCGCCATTTGTCGTATTCAGAATTGTGCCGTTACTTCCCACCACCCAACCAGTATTTTCATCAATAAAATAGGAGGAAGTGAACCCTGATGAGTCTATTCCACTTTGAGAAATCCAATTTGAACCTCCATCGGTTGTTTTGAGGATAATTCCATCGAAACCATCTTTATCTCCAACTACCCATCCGGTATTTTCGTCGGTGAAATTGGCATAGTATAACCAACTCGCTTTGCTCGGATAGGTCTGCTGAATCCAATTTCTACCACCATCAGTTGATTTAAGAATAATTTCAAGATCTGTCAGATTCAGGCTGTTACCTGTGGGGCTGTTTGGAGACGCCAGCATAAACAAGTCGACTTTCCGGTTTTTCAAGACCCGGACTATCTCTTCAACCGGGTATGAAAAGTCGGAATTCAGCTGTAAGACAATTTCATTTGCCCCGTTTGAGACAGCACACTGTTTATACAGTTGGAACGTCGGTTCGACCCGAAGCGCTGATTTGTTTTTTTCCAGCACAACGGATGCTGCAGCGCTTAGCATTTCGTCGGAACCAACGCCGACAACAATACATTTTTCCGGGAGCCCGAGAAAAGAGCTCAACTCTAATTTTAACCGGGTTCCCGTCAAGGACGGATACCTGTTCCAGTGACTTCTACAAACCTCTTCCGTGATCTCTTGTTTAAGAGCCGCCGGAATATCAAAAGGGCTTTCATTCTGATTTAGTTTAACCTCGCATGATAGTTCATTATATGAATAAGTTCCAGCTTCGAGGAGACTGTCTTTTACTATATTTCCCCAATCAGACATTTCGTACCTCTATAGATTTCGCATGGGCAAACAGTCCTTCGGATCCGGCAAAAGTAATGATTGAATGCATTGCGTCTTTTAAGGCATCCTTCCCGAATTTGACGATAGAAGAAAATTTCATAAAATTCATTACACTTAGCGGAGAGGCGAAACGCGCGGCGCCAGAGGTTGGCAGTGTATGATTCGGTCCTGCCCAATAGCCCCCAACCGCTGCCGGAGTATAAGCGCCAAGAAACATTGTCCCGGCATTCTTTATTTTTTTTGATATGTTTTCGGGGTTTTCAGTCAATATTTCAAGATGTTCGGGAGCAAGCTTGTTAATGAGGTCAATGCCCTCATTTATGGACTTTACAGTAATTACTGCGCTATTTTTCCCAATTGACTTTTCGATTATTTTAATCCTCGGCGAGGATTTTGCAAACTTTTCAATATTACTCATTACATCATTATTAAAATTCCGGGAAGTGGAAATCAAAGCCGTTTTTGCATCAGGATCATGTTCCGCTTGTGCGATTAGGTCCCAGATTATATATTCCATGCTTACGGACCCATCAGTAAAAATAACAAGTTCGGTAGGACCCGCCGGCATGTCTATTCCCACTTTGCCAAAAACCTGCCTTTTTGCTTCATTGACATACTTGTTTCCGGGTCCTGTAATCATTGCGACAGGTTTAACCGATTCGGTTCCATATGCAAGAGCGGCTATCGCCTGAGCGCCTCCAATACAATAAACCTCGTCAATTTCCATCAAACCCGCACAACCGAGAATCAAAGGATTCATTTCACCATTTTGACAAGGCGGGGAGACAACAGCAATTCGCGGGACACCAGCCAATTGTGCCGGTACACAGTTCATAATAAGTGTGGATGGATAAGCGGCTCTTCCACCCGGCACATATATTCCTGCTGATTCTATAGGGGTAAATTTTTGTCCCAGGGTTACCCCATTTTTTGATTTCTCTAACCACGATTCCGGGATTTGGCGGCTATGAAACCGTCTGATATTTTCTGCTGCATTTTTTACGATCTCAGCGAAATCCCGGTCAAGCTGATTTTTTGCTTTTTCAATCGCGGAATGTTCTACGCGAAATTTTCTAATATCCACTCCATCGAATTTTTTCGTATAATCAATAAGCGCCGAATCTTTTCTCACACGAACGTCTTCGATAATTTGCATTACCCGATGTGTGAGATCATCGGTTTTGTCGTTGGCTGGCCATTGCCAGAATTCGACTAATTCATTTGATTTTTGAAATTCTTTCATAAGCCGTTTACCACTGGTTTCTAATAAATTACCTTGTTTAGCGGGTATTCGATGATATCCCGCGCTTCTATTTTTTTCAGCAGAGGTATAATATCCCTCACTTCTTTCTCTTTGGTTACAATTTCAAGGGCAACCCAGTTTTCGTCCAACAAAGACGATATTGTTGGATCTTTCATTGCCGGCACCAAACTCCTCGCCTCCTCTATTCGGTTACGGGGCAAGTTGAACTTCAAACCAACCAAACCGTAGGCATTAAGCGCTCCCTGCAGCAATAGCGCTATTTGATCTATTTTTTCCTTTTTCCATGAATCTGCATAACTTTCCTTGTTCGCTATGAATCTGGGAGTGGATATGAGAATAGTATCTATTATTCTCAAATTATTCTCCTTCAGGGACCTGCCCGTTTCTGTTGCTTCCGCTATCGCATCGACAAGGATTGGGGATTTTACTTCTGTAGCCCCCCAGGAAAATTCTACGGAAGCCGATATACCTTTTTCCGCAAGATAGTTCCTGGTTGTATTGACCAGTTCCGTTGCAATACTTTTATTATTCAAGTCGTTTACGGTTTTTATTTCTGAATCCTCGGGAACAGCCAGCACCCATTTTACCGGTTTCATCGATCTCTTCGAGTAAGCCAATTCTATTATTTCGATTACGTCGGCTTCATTTTCCATAATCCAGTCTTTACCCGTGATACCAGCGTCAAACACACCCTTGTCGACATATCCTGCAATTTCTTGTGCCCGAATCAAGACTACCTCCAGTTCATCGTCGTCAGCGACAGGATAATAAGACCTGCTATTACGCAAAAACTTGAATCCCGCCTTTTCAAATAGCGCAAATGTCGCCTCTTCCAGGCTGCCTGAAGGCAAACCTAACTTTATTGATTTTTCCGAACCGCCACCGTTAATATTAAATTTCTTGTTCATCAAATCTCCTCACTTTATTGCAAAAAAAAACCCGCCGTTTATGGCGGGTTTCGAATTCATTATTAAATATATCTCGACTATACCACTCCCACCATCCCTTTTAAGAATGTCATATGATGATGGTGGCGATGAGTGATCTGTACAGTGTAATTTTTCATTTTAAAGAATTTACTCAGTTTAATTGCTTCAGTATACAAAAAAAATAAACCAATTTCAAGAAAATAATGGTGTTTATGGCGCAGCGAATAAAATTTCCTTATTGGTCATCATTGGTTTTGCCATTTTTGTATTTTAATGATAACCGGGTAATCGTAACACCTCCAAGTATTCCCGCACCTCCCAATACCTGCTGGGAGTTGACCGTTTCGTGGAGAAAAATCATCGCAACGATTACCGCCATTACAGGCACCAGATTTTGAAAAATCGCTGTTTGAACATTGCCCACTTTGGAAACGGCATAAAACCAGACAGTGTAGCCTATAACGTTTGCAAAGAAAAACGAAAAAAACAGCAATCCCCAGCTTGTCTTTGAGACTGCCGCCCAGTCCATTGAAACAAAATCAGGTATAGCAGTGGGGATAAGAAACACCGTGCCAAAAACAAATGTGACCGAGACAACCTTTATCATTGAGGTTTCTTCAATGAGCGGTTTTGCAAATACGGTAAAAATACTCCACAGCAGCGCTGTAATCAGAATGAGAATATCACCGGTTAAATTGCTCCTGGAAAACTCAATGCCACTCACTGAATTGTTAAGTATAAGAAAAATTCCGGCAAACGAAATAAATATTCCAACCCAGGTGAGACCCCGGACTTTTTCGTATTTCATCGCCACACTCAAAATCGCCACAAACATAGGAACAGTCGAATACATGAGCGAGCTGTTGCTGGCGGTTGTCAGGCTGATCCCTTCGATAAACAAAATTTGTAAAATTGTGTTGCCCAGCACGGCAAGAATAATGAGCCGCCCGAAGTGCCGTTTTATAAAGCCATAATCCTTTATAAAGAAATGGTAGTATAGAATAAAAAAGATTGATGAACCGATAAATCGAAGCGCGTTAAATGCAAAAGGAGGAATTTCATTCAACGCAATTTTGATGACGGTAAAATTCAGCGCCCAGATTATTGCTATAAAGAACAAGAGAGAATCAACAACAGGAAGAGAAGTTTTTTTCATCCGGAAAATCTAAATTGAAAATGACAAATGCACCAATTAGATCAATTTTTTTGATATGGTAATGATTTTTGTATAAACTTCAAATATACGGCAAGCACCGTCAATAAACAAGATTTTTTGAAACTCTAAAAAAATAATATGCTCTTGCAGCAATACAAAGGTCAGATAATAATTCATTCATCATTGAATATAAAACAAAAAACCCCCGCTATAAATGTTGCGGGGGTTTTGTAGTAATCATCTAAACAATTTCTAATTGCGACCAAAACCCGTTTGACGTTCATCAAAGGAGGGTTTGATCAACTGCTGTTGAAAACCCCCGCCTCCACGGCTACCGCGGACTCCACCTCCGCCGCCGCCGCCTCTACCAGCGCCACCACCGCCTCTGCCGCGTCTGCCGCCGCGTTGCGGACGTGTGTAATTAAATATCTCTTTCTGCCCGTCAGTCAGCATTTTCTCAATATTGCCGAGATGTTGATCGAGGTCTTTTATCTTGTCCTCATATTTTTTTCTCAATTTATTATCCTCGGTAATGTAGGTACGGTACGATTCCATTGTCGCCTGAAAATCACCGCCTCCACCGCGACCACGACCGCCTCGTCTGCCGCCAAAACCAAGCCCGGCGGTAACCACCGTTTCAGGCAATCCCAGTTTCTCTGCAAGCTCAGCCGATTCTTTCAGGTATGGTTCATAAATTTTCACAAGTTCGTCCACTTCCTTATTGAATTCACTCATTTGACTGTCGACGATTCCCAATAATTCAGCGGCAGCTTCCTTATCCAAAAGGAAAACGGCCCGCGCCCTTCCCCTGCCGCCGCGTTGCGCATAAGATACACTCGCGACCGCAAGCAATAAGACAAGCATCATTATACTTGATTTACGAAACATCTCTTATCCTCCTCAAATATAGAGAGCAAATAATGATTACATAACATGTGTTTCCTTAAGTACAATCGGTGTCAAAAGATAATTCATACTTTCCTTTATAATTTATTGGGTATTTATAAACAGCATCCGATATAAAGAAATCACAAGAATTGATTCTAATATAATTACCGGAAATACTTAAATATTGGGTACAACACACTATTATTCTCAATTCCTTGAGCTTTCAAATAATCATCAAAATAATTCCATGTAGCCAAGCCATCGTCCGATTGCGGTTCGAGAAGATAGAATGTCAGATAAGCAAGCGGCTGGGCAAGATCGACCTTGTATGATCCTGCCGGGAATTCTTTGCTGGCTTCCCGGAATGTCCCCTTGAGGTTTACCAATGTATGCCGATTAAACCGTGTCGCGGTTACTTCCAATTCGTTGACAATATATTCTTCGCCTTCAAAGGTGGTTGCTTTGCCCAACTTTGTAACGGTAATGCCATGCTCCGATAGCTTATCGGCGATAACTTGAAAATCAGCAGGAAATATATAGCCCCTGGGGACAGTACTTGTCAGTGTCGGTTCATACTTGTTATAATTGAGAACACCGGGATATGACAAAATTCTGCCGGTCGGAACATTTCTTCCTCTTCCCCTGCCTCCTCTTCCACGACCGCCTCTTCCGCCTCTGCCTTCACCCCTACCCCCTCTTCCAGCGACTTGCGCACCGGCAGGTTCGCTCGGAACAAAGTTGGTTTCTCTGACCAAAAGTTCGAAGGGTTCATCAAGCGGAACAACCTGAAACTGAACACCCTTTTGGAACTGTCCGGCATTATCCCGAATTTGCATTATCGTTTCGCCTTCCGCTATTATATTTGTCTGCATTATTTCCGAGCCGTTTTTGTTTGTGAATTCCAG
>JADFON010000105.1 GCA_022562855.1 Candidatus Zhuqueibacterota bacterium
CCGTTGAATCCGGGAAAATTGCCAACCTAATTCTTACCAACGGTGATATATTCAATGACGATACGGTAATAAAACATGTATTTATTGATGGGAAAAAAGAAGATATGGAAGAATCTGCGGCGCAAGAACGTGGTAGAGGAAGACGCGGCAGAGGTGGAAGATAAAACCGAATAATTGCAAAATTAATTTCAATATTGAATTATAAACAGAGCAATGAAGAATAAAAATAAGGAGAACGATATGCGCGGATTTCAACTCAAGACTGTCCTGCAGTTAAGCGGGGTGGCTTGCGCCATTATCCGGGTCTTATTTGTGTGTATGCTTTTTGTCGGTGTAACCGTTCCCTCTGTATTCGGACAGGCTGATTTATTTATATCGAACGCTACCATTCTGACAGGAACCGGCGAAACCATCGAAAACGGATCGATCTTGATCCGGGATGGAAAAATTGCACAAATAGGAACAAATTTGAGCGCTCCTTCAGGCGTTAGTGTTATCGATGCCACAGGTCAGTACGTTATGGCAGGTATCATCGATCATCATTCACATATGGCAGCATCCGGGATCAACGAGAGCACTTCGCAAAATTCGTCTATGGTCGATATATCGGATGCAATACGTCATGACGATTACGGCATGTACCGCGCTCTTGCAGGCGGCGTTACCACAATCCATGTACTTCACGGAAGTGCAAACAATATCGGCGGACGAGATGAAGTACTCAAACTAAAATGGGGACGACCCTGGGAAGACTTGCTGATTGAAGGCAACATGGAAGGCGTCAAGTTTGCCCTTGGTGAAAACCCAATAAGAAGAGAAAACAGATATCCGAACTCACGCATGGGACAGGAATTCCAGATACGCAGTTATTTTATACAAGGCGAGGAATATAAACGTCAATGGGACGAATACGAGGCAAAGATAGCCGGGAAAATCCCCCCTGCGAATGATTATGAAAAGGAAAACGGTCCCATACCCCCGCGAAAAGATCTCCGGATGGAAACAATGAAAGGCATTCTTGAAGGAACTATCCGTGTACACAGCCATGGTTACAGCAACCAGGAATTGGCGATGTTGATAAGATTAATGGGTGATTTCGGTACCGCCCCTTACAGCCTCGAACATGCTCTTGAAGGATATATGATCGCTGACGAAATGGCAGCTGCAGGCACGGTTGCTTCGATCTTTCAGGACAGTTGGAATTATAAGGTAGAAGCTTCGAAATCGATTCCTTTTGCTGCAGCATTGTTGACAGAACGAGGGGTAAAAGTAGCTATCAATTCCGACAGTGGCGAGCGGGTCAGAAGATTGAACATCGATGCCGCAAAGACCTTGAGATATGGTGACGGGATGTCCGAAACGGACGCTATTAAAACTATCACTGCTAATCCTGCCTACGGACTTAGGCTGCATGAACGAATTGGCACAATCGAGGTGGGCATGGATGGCGATATTGCCTTATGGGACGGTCATCCTCTTTCAGTGTTTTCGAAGTGTGTGAAAACGATTATCGAAGGGGAAGTGTTCTTTGACCGCGAGAAAGCCACGACAACCGATAAATGGCTGCAGGGTGATAAGCCTACGTTTAAACCGATTGGAGGCGCCAGATGAGAAAACATGCGATTTTCATGTTGGCGGCGCTTTTAGCTGCCGCTATACCGGCAACGATTTCAGCACAGCAATATGCAATTACGAATGCTACTATTGTAACTGTCACACAAGGAACGATCAACAACGGCACGCTGGTAATCGACGGCGAATCAATTTCTGCGATTGGCGCTAATGTTAGCGTACCTTCCGGCGCCGTAGTAATCGACGGAACGGGATTGATGGTGTATCCCGGTATGATCAATACGAATACAAGCCTCGGTTTGACGGAAATCGGAGGCGTTACTCAGACCCAGGACCAAAACGAAACAGGCGCATATAATACATTTATCCGGGCGTCTCAAGGCGTCAATCCTAATACGATTATGAAAGGTATCGCACGGTGGAACGGGATAACAACGGTTATTACTTCACCCCGTAATCAGGGGCAGGGAGTGTTTGCCGGACATGAAGTCCTTTTAAACTTGAACGGATGGACCGTAGATGAAATGACAGTCAGAGACCCGGTCGCCATGCAGATGACTTTTCCGGCTGCCATTGCCTCCGGAGGCAGGGGACGAGGCGGCAGAGGACGAGGCGGACAGACAAGCAGTAACCGGGAAGACCTTCGGAAACGTTCGGAAAGAATTCAAACTACGGTAAAGGCGTTGTTTGATAAAACGAGACTATACATAAAAGCAAAAGAAGATTTCGCCGCAGGTCGCAGGTCTACCCCTCCCGCACCGGATCCGACGCTTGAAGGATTGATACCGGTGGTTCAACGCGAAGTACCTGTTAGTATAATTGTTGGCGGAGTAGATAATATTCGCGATGCAATAAAATTCGTACAAGAGGCAAATATAAGGGCGGTATTTGTCGGAGCAAGCGACGCGTGGAAAATTGCGGATGAATTAGTACAGGCTGACATCCCTGTTCTGTATTCTCAGTTGCTGTCATCACCCGGTCAAGGCGTTCCTTATGATCTCTACTATACTATTCCATCACTGCTAAGCAAAAGCGGGGTAAAGTTTGCATTTTCAATCTCCAGTGCGTCGGGAATGTTCGATTTACCGTTTCATGCGGGAATGGCAGTAGCGTATGGTCTGTCAAAGGATGAAGCCCTCAAAGCGGTAACCTTATATCCGGCTCAAATGTATGGCGTAGACGATATTATGGGCAGTCTTGAAGTCGGCAAAATGGCAAATATTGTTGTCACGAATGGAGATATGCTGGAGCCTTCAACAAAGGTACTGTATGAATTTATCCGCGGCGAAAAAGTCGACCTGGATGATAATTATCATTACAAGCTCTATATGAAATACAGAAGCAGGATAAAAAAGTAACTATTTCAATACGATTTTTGTAGATTTTATACCCGGTACTGCATATATTTATAAGTGGCGCCGGGTATTTTTTATGCTATTGGCGGATAGAATAAATTGAATCAAACGAATCCTTTTGCGAAAAGGTACATCTATAAGAAATGAAGGAAATTGACGAATCGGAACTGGTAAGCAAGGCGAAGAAAGGTGATAGGTACGCCTTGACCAAAATTGTTCAATTATACGAAAAGAAAATTTACAATTTCGCCCTGCGTTATCTTCATAACAAAGAAGATGCTGAAGACGTTTTACAAGAGACATTTTTGAGTGTTGTCAAGGCTATCAACTCTTTTAAGGGGAAGTCAAGCCTGTCGACCTGGATATATAGAATTGCCGCAAACGCTTCGTTGATGAAACTTCGGACCCGTGACAGGGTTTTTGAATCGTTTGATGAGGAAAGGATAGATCTTTCAAGAGATTATCCGGCTATGGACCAGCGTCTTTCACGTTCTCCATTTGATGTAGTAAGCGACAGGGATTTAGCCGAGAGTATTACAAAAAACATTGATAGTCTTTCCCCAAAATACCGTTCTGTATTCTTACTGAGGGACGTTGAAGGTTTTTCTTCAAAAGAAGTATCAAATATGCTGAATATGACCATTCCGGCAGTCAAGTCGAATCTCCGGAGAGCGCGTATCGCGCTGAGAGACAAACTGTCTGATGTGTTGGTCTAAACAAGGAAAGGATGTACATGGACTGCATTAAACGTATTGAAGATATTTGCGGCGCACTCGGCGAAGATCTTAATTCTGCTAAATGTCTCGAGATCAAAAAACACCTTGATGACTGTCCAACGTGCTGCGCTTATGTCGATACAATTAAAAAAACAGTCGAAATTTATAAAGTCCTTCCCGACCAAGAGGTGCCTGGTTCTGTTCATCGAAAGCTTTGGAAGGTATTGAAGTTATAGCGATTAAATGAATTTAAAAGTGTGCGGTTTTTGAGTTCGATAATCAAAAATTATCGAATCCTTTTCAAGCCAGATGCATCTAACTTAATATAGAAAATAATTTTAGTTTAATATTTAATATGAATGGAGAGAAAAAATGGGAAATTTAGTAACTCTAACCGATGCGAATTTTGATGAAGAGGTTTTACAGTCAGATAAACCCGTCCTGGTGGATTTTTGGGCGGAATGGTGTCAGCCCTGTCATATGATTGCACCTACGGTAGAGGCATTGTCTAATGATTACGATGGACAGGTAAAGGTCGGCAAACTGGATATAGACAGCAACCAGGGAACAGCCTCAAAATACCAAATTATGAGTATCCCTTCATTGTTAATCTATAAAAATGGCGAGGTTGTTGAACGCATTGTCGGCGTCGCATCAAAAGATCATATAGCTGGATTACTTGACACACATTCTAAGGCGGAATAAGGGGTATATTGTGAAGATTGAAGCCAAGTGGCAAAGCGGAATGCATTTTAAATGCACTTCTCCGTCCGGTCACACTATAGACGTGGACTCCGGTTCCGACGGGATGACCAAAGGACCTTCTCCAATGGAGTTGTTGCTCCATTCGGTGGCATGCTGTTCAGGGATAGATGTGGTGCTTATTTTGCAAAAAAAGAGAAAAGAACCGGAATCGTTGAATGTAACCGTTGAAGGGATCCGGTCGGAATCGCATCCAAAAAAATATACAGATGTAAAGCTGCATTTCTCCGTCAAACAGGACAGCGTAACAAACGAAGAGATGGAGCAGGCGATAAATCTGTCCCTCGACAAATATTGCTCGGTAATCGGTACAATAACGCCAGCAGCAAAAATATCCTGGGATTATACCATAAATAATTGAACAATGTGTTAGAGGTTCATTGCAAAATAGGTGAATTATACTTCGAGGGGAGGGAGTCATGAAATATGGATATTCAAAAAAAGTCGATTTAAGCTTTGATGAGGCGATAGAAAAAGTAATAAGTGAGTTACAAAATGAAGGGTTTGGTGTGCTGACGGACATAGATATAAAGAAGACGCTGAAAAAGAAACTCGATGTAGATTTCAGACCTTACCGGATATTAGGAGCATGTAATCCTCCGGCGGCGTACAAAGCGCTCATGACAGAGGAAGAAATCGGATTGCTTCTACCCTGTAATATTATTGTGTACGAAAATAAAGAAAACGAAATTATTGTGTCGGCTACCGAAGTCGATGCGCTATTGTCTTTAGTCGGGAAACCGGAGATAAATGCCGTTGCGCAGGACATAAAGAAAAAACTGCACAATGTCATTGATTCCTTATAGAGGAAATTTTTATGCCGATGTATGAATTTGAATGCAGAGAATGTGGACAGGAATTTGAAGACCTGGTATTTTCATCAAATTATTCTCCAGAAGATATTAAGTGTCCCGCCTGCAGCGCCTCAAAGCCGGAGAGAAAGATCTCAGCAGCGGCTGTCGGTGTTTCTTCGCGTTCGAACGGAGGGTCGTGCAGTTCGGGTTACTCCAGTGGATTTTGCTGACGAAATTAACCCTGGTTCGGGAGCCGGATAGGTTATCCGGTTTGTGGAATTGAATTAATCAGAAAAAGATAAATATTATGGAATGCGAAATTCCTCTTCGGAACGCCACAAGCGGAGAGATAAAATCCGTTTTCAATAAATATGATACTGTAGCCGTGGTCGGTTTGTCCACCAATCCTGCTAAAGACAGTAACATCATAGGTCATTACCTCAAGGACAACGGTTTTACCATTATTCCGGTACATCCATACGCTAAGGAAATTCTCGGAGAAAAAGCATATCCTTCTCTCAAGGATATCCCTCATGACGTTCAAGTCGAAATAGTCTGTGTCTTCCGCCCCTCCGGTGAAGTCAGTGAAATAGTCGATGATGCAATTAGTGTTTCAGCCAAAGTAATCTGGACGCAGCTTGGCATAGCAAATAACACCGCCGCAGATAAAGCAAGATCAGCCGGACTACAAGTTGTTATGAACAAATGTATGAAGGTTGAACACTATCTTTGGCTTAACCGGAGAAGAGAAATTCCTGCCTGACAATAACTGCTTGCGTTTTACTTCCCAATTTTTTACTATAAATTTTTAGTCTTTGAATTACCTGTATTGTATAATCCATAGGACACTTAAAGGAGAACGAAATATGTTTAATTACCAGTCCTCCCCTGTACGTATTATGATGATTTTATTTGTATTGACCGGGATTTCCGGCTCCTCATTTGCACGGGTTCAAGCCGATACTCAGGACGCATCCTCAAAAGACCTGAAAAACCTGTATAAAACAGGGTACATCCTGCAGGACAGAAATGATGACAGTGTAATTGACTTTGTAAATACAAAAATCATTCTCCCGGCAAACATTAAAATCGGCGATCTTGTTAGCGGCTCTATGGGCTGACGGGCGAACGACGGTCAAATCGCCCGCTCCGAGTCGCGATCACACCGAGCGGATGCTTCTGACCATGGGCGTACCGCTACAGCAGGAGTCGGACGACATCGTTTCGGTGACCGGGCCCGCAACTTTGACCGGCACCGCGATCGAGATCCCGGGTGACTTCTCTGCCGCCGCATTTTTCATCGTTGCGGGTCTTCTCGGCGCCACCGACGGCCTGTTGCTGCCTGCGGTCGGGATTAATCCCACTCGAACCGGAT
>JADFON010000106.1 GCA_022562855.1 Candidatus Zhuqueibacterota bacterium
CAAAAACATTGACGGCATACGGGAAATACATAATCTTAAACCTCAATGGGGAAATGAACAAAAAGCCGAACTTGAATT
Source organism: Candidatus Zhuqueibacterota bacterium (assembly GCA_022562855.1). GTDB lineage: Bacteria > SM23-31 > SM23-31 > SM23-31 > SM23-31 > JADFON01. The sequence goes on from JADFON010000106.1 coordinate 79, forward strand.
CGTGCAAAAGATCGGCGGACTTGACGCTACTGATGAAAATTATATTTTATTTCGACCAAGCGATGTTGCTTTGGACAACGAAGGAAATATATATGTATTGGATACCGGAAATCACAGGGTACAAAAATACGATTCAAACGGAATTTACTTGAGTACCTTTGGTAAAAAAGGCAAAGGTCCCGGTGAATTCGAATCTCCCTCCTCATTAAGTATTGATGCGGAAAATAATATCCTGGTCAATGATAGAGGCGTCGTAAAATTTTTTGATCAATCCGGGTATGTATTCAAGACAATAAAATTAGACCCGCCCGCTGCCTCCTCCCGCCTTATGACTTCGGGTAATTTCATAACCGGAAGAACGGGTCTCTTTCCTTCATTTACACTTAAACCGCTTTTAAATATATTCGATCAAGACGGTAAGCACATAGCAGAATTCGGCGAGCCGGTCGAACATAATAATGGAACGGCAAATAACAATGAAAACAATATTATTTATACGTTTGACAATAATGACAATATCTTCTTCTCGTTTGGCACAAAAAACCGCATAGAAAAATTCACGCGGGAAGGAAAACTTGTGTACAAAATGACCCGGCAGTTAAAATTCGTTCCAGCGCCCGGCAAATACCGAAAGCGGATAATAAGAGAAGATTTACCACCTGCCTACAGCGTCGAACAATGGCCCGAAGTAGTAACACGGGGTATCGGGATAGATAAAAAGGAGCGAATGTGGCTTATTACAAAGACGGACCCGGAATCAAGAGAATTTGAAATTTATGATCCTGAAGGAATATTGCTAAGCTATGTTCCGTGGGTGGGGCTAAACAATATCAGCAAAATGCGTATCATAAATAACCGTATGTTCCTCATTGACAGATCTAATGATATGGCAGTCTATGAATACAAAATAGTCGATAAATAAGTATTTTTATTATTCGGAATAAGTTTCAAACGAGAGCTTATTGTCGCTGAATCTGGCATAAGTAAAATGCTCGATCCAATCACCAAGATTGATGAGGGATTTGCCTGATTCAGTTATGTGTTCGAGTGGTTTGTGGGTATGCGCCATAATCACATGGTCGACCCCATCTGCAAACAGTTTTTCCGCAAACTCGATGTATTCTTCCTGCCCGCCGTAATCCCTTTTTTGTGTATGTTTCCTGCTTGACCCTGAGCACCACTTTGCGAACGGAATACCAATATCGGGATGGAGCCACCGGTAGATAAAAACATTGAGACGGTTTCTAAAAACACGCTTCAGAACCCGGTATCCGGCGTCCGACTTCTTCAAGCCGTCTCCATGAATTATATAAAACGACTTTTCACCGATAGTTTCTTTTAAGTGACTCGAATGGAAATGAAGTCCAAGTTCTTTTTGGAAAAAACCCCCAACCCAAAAATCGTGATTGCCCGCTATATAGTCGATTCTGATACCGTTATCTACTAATTCCTTCAAACATGACAAAATCAATATAAAGTCTTTGGGAATTACCGTCCGGTACTCAAACCAGAAATCGAACAGATCGCCAACAATGAACAACCGGTCACCTGACTCTAAGTTAGACCGCAGAAAATTTACAAGTTTCCTCTCCCGTTCTTTTTCACCTAATGGGTTTTTCAATCCAAGATGAACATCGGATATGAAAAGTACTTTGTTGGAATCCATCGCAAAGAAAGAATGTACGGAAAAATATTATGATACTGTTTTGTGAAAAAACCGGCAATCCAAACCGGGACGCCAGACACGGTAAGACCTGCCGGAAAATTAATTCTGCTAAATATATATTTTTAACGGTCTAAAATCAATGAAAAAGGCTTTTATACAATTCACAGATAAAGGTTGATAAAGGATGAAACTTTTTTTACTTTTTACCATACGTATCTCTATGACGGTACTGAATTAGCAGCGTTAAGTATCATTCATCTCTTGTTGTCTTAGATGCTTGAATATAAACATGACAAAACCAGCAGATATATTAATAGTAGATGATGAAAAAAACATCCGCAGTTCTCTTCGTGGTATTCTCGAAGATGAAAAGTATACCGTAGAGGATGTTGAAAGCGGTGAGAAAGCCGTGGAAGCGGTTAAACAAAATTATTACCGGGTAATTTTCCTTGATGTGCTGCTTCCGGGGATCGATGGAATCGATACGCTCAAACAGATAAAATCGGCATCCCCTGAGTCGATTGTATTCATGATGTCGGGGCACGCTACAGTAGAAATGGCTGTTGTGGCGACCCGGCATGGAGCATACAGTTTCTTTGAAAAACCGCTTGGTCCGGAGAAAATTCTTCATGAGTTGGAACTCCTGAAAACCCAAAAGACGATCAAATCCGAGGTGGAAGCGCTCCGAAAACAAGCGGATTATGGTGAAATGATAGGAAACTCTCAGCGGTTACAGGAGTTAAAAAGGATAATCGCCAGAATCTCACCGACCGATGGGAGAGTACTGATAACCGGTGATAACGGCACTGGAAAAGAGCTCGTTGCAAGAGCAATACATTACAGCAGCAAGAGAAAAGAAAAACCGTTTGTAAAAATTAACTGCGCTGCGCTGCCAAAGGAATTGATAGAGAGTGAACTTTTCGGATATGAAAAGGGGGCTTTTACGGGAGCCGCCACCCGAAAAATCGGTCAAATTGAGCAGGCGCACACCGGAACGCTTTTTCTCGATGAAATAGGAGATATGAGCCTTGATACGCAGGCAAAATTGCTGCGTGTCTTAGAAGAAAATGAATTAGTAAGACTTGGGGGAACAAAACCTATAGCATTTGACGTTCGAATAATATCAGCTACGAATCAGAATATTGAAAAGAATATAGATGAGGGAAAATTTCGGGAAGACCTTTATCATCGTCTGTGTGTAATTCCTGTCAGGGTTCCACGGCTCAGCGAAAGACTTGAAGATATTGAAGCTTTGACTGTACACTTTGCCGTAAAATATGCCGAAAATACGCGCAGCAAAAGAGAACTGATATTTAATAAAGACGCATTGCAGTTACTAAAGAACCAGCCATGGACCGGGAACATCCGTGAACTGAGAAATCTTATCGAACGGATCTCAATTTTGCATGATTCAGAAGAAGTATCGGCAGAAAATCTAAGGCAATACTTGTCGTTTGGATCAGTATCGGGAAAAACTTCAGCCGGAATGAGCGTACCGGAACCAAACGGGCGTTCGATGCGGGAAATGATTAACACCCTTGAAAAAGAACTGATTACGCGTGAATATGAACGGTGCAACGGCAATGTATCAAAAGTGGCAAAGAATCTAAAAATTGACCGCGCCAACCTTCACCGTAAATTAAAAGCTTTGGGGATTAAATAATATAGTATTTGACGACAAAAACCACCGCTATGACAAAAAATATAATTTACAATGGATGTGAAATACTTCTAATTCGCTTATCGCGCATGAAGAAAAATAGTGTTTTTTTCAGTATGCTGCTTATTGGTGTGGCTATTCAGAATTTTTCAGGAATCTTATACGCGCAAGTGCAATTGACCTCTTCAACAGACAGAAGGTTCATAAAACTTGAATTGGAACCAGCAAAGATCGGACCTTTTCACTACAGAAAGCCAGTCCGGTCAAAAGTCGGTATCGCTTTAAGCGGCGGCGGTCTTCGCGGATTTGCCCAGATCGGAGTGCTGGATGAGTTTGACAAAGCTGGAATCCCCATAGATTATATAGCCGGCACAAGCATGGGCGCAATTGTAGGGGGTCTATATTCCATAGGATATTCTCCAAAAGATATTGAACAGTTTGTGACTGAAACGGACTGGTCTAACATATATAGCAATACGCCCGAACGATCGACGATGTTTATCGGTCAAAAACAGGATCTCAACCGGCATCTGCTGGCAATACGATTTGACAACTACAAACCCTACATTCCACTGGCAATCAGCCAGGGACAGCAAATATTTTCTTTGCTGAATCCCCTGATTCTTCGCGCTATTTCTTTTCAGGATGTCAATTTTGATAACTTCAGAGTACCGCTCAGGATAGTCGCCACTGAAATATGGACAGGAAAACAAAAAACGTTTAAAGAAGGTGATTTGGCGTTGATAATACTGGGAAGTATTGCCATTCCGTTCCTGTTTTCAGAAGTAAAGATCGGTGATGAGGTTTATATCGACGGGGGCATTCTCAATAATATGCCCACTGACGTCGTCAAATCTATGGGAAGTGATTTTGTCATAGCGATTGATTGTACATCACCATTACTTGAACCGGAAAAAGTTGCATTTCCCTGGCAGCTTGTGGATCATATTACCACCATTATGCAGCGTGAAAAAAACGAAGAAAGACTGGAGTTAGCCGATATTGTAATTACCCCTGACCTTGGTGATAGAGAGGCGTTTGATTTTGAGATCATAGACGAATTTATCGAGCTTGGAAGACAGAAAGCACGGGAAATTATTCCGGAAATTAAAAAAAAGCTGCTTGAAACCAGTAATATCCTTGATTCCGCGGAGCCATTCACTGTCGATAAGATAGAGATATCCGGCAACAACTCAATCGGGGATGACTATATTAGACAGTATATATCTTCTACAGAATCTGAAAAGACTTCAGATAAAACGATAAAGGAAGATCTTATAAGGATATTTGAAACAGGGTATTTCGAAGACGTACAGGCTTTAATAAAGCAAAACTCAGGCAAAACTATACTTGAATTTCAGGTTAAAGAATATACAGTGATTAATTCAATTTCTATGTCCGGTAATACGGTTTTTTCCAAAGATCAACTTATAAACTTGTACGTACCCGGGCAGAATGATGTATTTAATGTTAAGCGGGCAGAGGATTTCATAAAAGACATTCAGGATAATTATAATCAAATGGGATTCTCGATAGCCCAACTTGTTGAGTGCAAATTAAATCCTGAGAAAAGAGAACTACAGGTGACAATCGACGAAGGAAGGATCGACGGGATTCAACTCATCGGTAACGAAAGAACTCAGCCGCACGTAATCAAACGTGAAATGCCGTTGAAAACGGGAGATATCTTCGACATAGAGAAAGTCCAGAGAGGTATTAATAACATATACGGTACAGATTTATTTCAGCGTGTTCATCCGACAATAGTAAGAAAAGACGGGAAACTAATTCTACAGATAAATCTTGAAGAAAAGAAATATGAAATGGTGAGAGTTGGCGCCAGGTATGATCTTGACCGGGAAACAAAAGGGTTTATTGAACTCGCCGACGATAATCTTGGAGGACTCGGGATGAAATCACTGTTCCATGCACGATTCGGAAGCCGGCAGAAAGATTACCGGTATCAATTCAGGTTGGACCGTATATTTATTTCGTATCTAACCCTGAATGGAAACCTGCATTACACAACTCAAACGGATTTTTTGACTGACCAGAACAATAAGTTCAAAAGACGCGGAGATTTTAAAGACACCCGGATTGGAGCCTCGTTTTCTTTTGGAAGACAGCTTGGAAGATTCGGAAAAGTATCGGTAAAATATAGTTTCGACAGGATAAAAGTAGAAGCCTTTCCATTTCAAACTCTTTCAACATCCGAAAGCGGCTTCTTTCACGAGAAGGTAAACGAAAATATTGAAATAGGTACTCTTACACTTCAGTCTGTGGTTGACACGCGTGACAAAACGCCTTTTCCAAGCCAGGGCAATTTTCACGAAATTTATTATGAAACCGCCGGCAATATTTTTGGAAGCGACATATCGTATGTTAAATTCTTTTCGTCACTTGGATACGTTTATACTTTCAATAATACACATACATTTGAAACAAGAGTAACCGTTGGGACCGCTGATGAAACACTTCCCTATTCGAAACGGTTCCGGTGGGGAGGAATGCAGACATTTTTTGGAAAAGGATTAAATGATCTACACGGGCGAATGCTTGTGGCGTCAAACTTTGGTTACCGTTTAAAATTACCGCTGCCCAACCTGTTTGAAACCTATGTTAGCATTCGCTGGGATCTGGCAAGCGTAGTAGAAAAGTATCAAAATATTCAGTTCAGTGATTTTAATCACGCAATCGGAATAGTAATATCGATGAATTTACCGGTGGGACCGATCGAATTCGGATATGGTAAAGCTTTTAACGATTCAGACCGTATTTACTTTTCTCTTGGACACATATTTTAAGCCGGAGTTTTCCGATTTTTCATTACCCGGTCGTAACATTGACATACCAGTGTTTATGCACCCGCCGCTTATCCGGCTATACAGGTAATAATTGACTAAAAAAATTCCCATAAAAATTTGGAAGATCACATAACAATATATTTCTCGATTGAATAGTCACCATACTCAAGAATTGAAGCATAAAACCGATAAGCGCTGCGGCATAAAATGATACTCGTAAATCAATAGCATAATTTATGTTCGTTGATTTAATATGTCATATTTCTTACGGAAAAACGGATAAAAGCATTGATTATTGCATAAATCTATTATACATTGGCTGATTGGTACTAATCCATCACAGGGTTCACATTACCGTCTTTTAC
>JADFON010000107.1 GCA_022562855.1 Candidatus Zhuqueibacterota bacterium
CCCGGTAAGCTTTTTCATGATCAATGTCCCTCGCGATACATTCCCGGTATAATTTCAGGGCAATCGAATAATCGCCGTTATTTTCACTGATAAATCCGAGAGTATGATAGACCTCAGCGTAATCCGGGTTTAACTCAATAATTTTTTCAAGCCCTGTAAAACCTTCATCAATCTTCCCTGTCTGGTACAGTACGGCGTATAAATTATGCATCGCTTCGATATGATTCGGATGCTCTTTTAGAATTTCCCGGTAAAGAGAAATTCCTTCGTCGAATTTCTGTTCTATAATAAAACGGTTTGCTTTTTCAAATAATTCCCGGATCTTTGTTTCTGAATTGTCACCGTTTGCACCATCGCCGGAAGTACCGCTCGTTACAACTTCTTTGCTTCCGGTTTCTCTTTTCCCGATAGGGACGGCTCGCCCCGCAGGAGGTTCTAAATTCCATTTCTGAGAATATCTCTGTGCGTTTTCGATTAACAGTTTTTCATAATCCTCTTTAAGCAGCTGAAAAGTAACCGAACCATGATGATGTATAAATACACCTTCTGCAATTGCGCACTTAATGTCTGCTCTAAGAGCGCGTAAACAAAAGTCGTCGTCTTCATAGTTTCCGATTCGGAATCTCTCATCAAATCCACCTATCGTTTCAATAACTTTCTTTTTTACAAAGAGACAGAATCCGCGAAGATTTTGTTCGTATTTTAGACCCATCCCGTATTTTGTCCATCGGTTTTCAGCGTATTCAGGCATTTTCTCTATGGAATCGTAGGGAACGTCAGGAATCATCTGCGAGCCGCTGATGTAATTAGTAACAGGTCCAACTATACCAAGTTGAAAATCTGTCTCCGATACACGTCTCAAACGGTCAAGCCATGAGTCCGACACAACAACATCGTTATTTAATATGACCAGAAAATCACCCCGGGCTCGCCGGATACCCTGGTTTACCGCACTTGCAAATCCATCGTTTTCTTTGTTGGTTATTACCTTAATATCCTTTTCACTTTTCAAATATTCTGCAGTTTTGTCGGTGGAACCATTATCTATAATGATTATCTCTGTTTCGTCCATCGGCGAACAACGGCGGATACTTTCGATACACTCTTTTGTATAATCCACACTGTTGTAAACCGGAATAATGATGCTGTATAATGGGACGGATATTTCTTCGCCGCCAGCTGCGAACCATCCTGCCCCGAATAATTCCTCCCCCGTTAAATTATAGTCTTTCCCGTAATATGCATCTATTTTCTTTCTTAGCGCAGAAAGGCTTGCGCGTGTCCGCTTCTCCCCTGTCTCCTTTCCGGCGGATTGAAATCTTTGCTGATCTTTGTGATGCACAAAAACATCAAGCGCGACTTTGAGCGTATAACCCTCTCTTCTCAGACGCAAGCAAAGATCGAGATCCTCACCTCCGGCAAATAAAGACTCATCAAACGGAGCCGGACCTCCCTCTTGAGAGAAACCAAATTTATCCAAAACCGTACGGTCAATCATTATGCAAAAACCTGTCAGCAGCCGGGTAGCTAACGACTCTCCTCTTTTTCTGCTCAATATTTCTTTTGCCAGTTCATCAAATTTTTGTTGACGGTCCTTTTCAGATATATAGAGGTTCCAATTTTGATCGCCTGCCGCAAAATTTGAGATGGGCCCTACCGCTGCCGTTATACCGCCCAAATGTGCTGCAAGCGATTCCAGCCAACCGGAGAAAACAAGAGCTTCCGGATTCAAAAATACAATCTTAGCTCCCTTCGCTTCTCTTATTCCCTGGTTGTAAGCCTTGCCGAATCCTCCATTTTCCCTGTTGAGAATTATTTTTATATCTTTTTGATTCTGCAAAATTTTGGGCGTGTTGTCCTTTGAAGCGTTGTCGACAACGATTATTTCATGAAGAGAAGAAGTATGCTTTTTAATCGAAGTAAGGCAGGCTTCAATATTTTTGTGGGAATTATACGTTACAATGACAATCGATGTCAGATTTTGTATTGCGCTTATTTCCATGGTTTTAATTTACATCTTTTTTGTACAAATACATACTATCTGTGGGCTTTTCTGTGAAAATTCTGAACGGTCATAGTCGCCATAAACATTGATAACATCGAATCCGTTTTTCTCCAGCAAATATTCCATTTCGTATCTGAATATAAGGCTCATTTTCAGGTTTTTGGTTTTCTTTGTGACCTCACCGTCCTGGTCATATTCCTCATACAAAAAGTCAATATCGATAAGTTGTTTAGCCATATCCCGGGTTGCATATTCCCATTGCACAACAACTTTTTTCATATCTCGGACATAGAAATGTTGAAGAAACTGTATTTTCGGTTCCTTTGACGCACACATCTCGAAATTTGGTGAAAAAATGTCTATAATAAGTTTACCGTCATCTTCAAGATGGTCTCTGCATGATAGCAGGCATTTGTCCAGATCATCCCTATCGGTCAGGAGCAAAAATGAATTAAACGGAATGATAATAAGTCTAAATTTTTGATCGATTTCAAAATTCTGCATTTCTTGGGTACTGAAATGAATCTTCTTTGCAACGTCAGGCGGTTCATTTTCTAATTTCCTGTCAAGAATCTGAAGCATTTTAGGCGAATTGTCTATCCCCCAAATTTCATGCCCTTCCCGCGCCAAGGGTAACGTAATCCTGCCGGTGCCGCAAGCCAGCTCTAAAATCGGTCCACCGGTTTTCTTCGCTTCTTCGACAAGAAATGGAATATCCTGCACCAAATTTCGCCATTCCGTATCATAATAACCTGCTAAAGAATCATAATCAGGCATCGTAAAACTTCCTCATGATTAATATACAAAAAAACCAGCCATTCCGAGCGAATGCTGGTCTTTAAAAGAAATATAGAGAATTCAGGACTTTTTGTCAAGAAAATTACTCTGTAGAATTCTCTGTCAGTAATAGCCATACCGCCCGGAAAAACAGCTACTACTTTTTGTTTTTTTTAGAGCCGTTTAAAACTGCATAGCTCCCTCGGCTATTAACTGCCTTTCCCCAAGAAAGGATAATCGTAAATTCTCCCGGGGGCGATCATCCTTGATGCATGCCAGATTATACTTTGGCTCAAACGAATTCGTGCTGTATTTTGCTGCCTTTTTAAGTTCGGAAATAGAGCGATCGGATTCTCCAGTATGAAAATGAAGGACGCCCAGATTATTAAGACATGCAACGTGCTGCGGATTTAATGCGAGACACTTCCCATATTCTTCGTCCGCTTTTTGGTGTTTTCCTATCTTAAAATAACAGTTTCCCGTAAAATAATAAATATCCTCATTGAGCTCGTTAATCTCAAGCGCTTTTTGAAAATGCGGCAACGCTTGTCTCGTCATTCCGATCTTAAACAAAACCCTTCCCAGTCCTATCCGGAAATCCTCTTCCTTATCATAAACACGTGATAACTGAGAAGCGATTTCTGCCGGTTCATACTTTTTGAGAGCTTTTTTTTCAAATTTCCTTGTTTTTTCTAAATCCCTCCCCATGCTGTTTTCGTGGTATCTATTCCTGACAAGAGGAAGATCTATATAATCGACTATCGTTTGCTTTGCTATCCTCAAATACAAATCGTAATCTTCAGCCAACGTAAAAGTCTCATCAAATCCATTGACCTTTTTAAATACGGATGAACGCATTATCGTAGCCGAAATCGAACCAATCCAGTTTATTTCATACATCCTTCCCAAAAATGTCTTTCTTGAATAACGGGGAAACTTACTCACTCCGGTCAAAAACTCGCCGTTCTCGTTTATAAATGTTGTGCTGCAAAAGACCATTCCCGTTTTCGGGTTTTCTTCAAACTTCTTTATGCACAACTCATACCTCATTTTCCCGTTTATGTCATCAACGTCGATAAAAGAAACATATTCGCCTGTCGACTTTTTGAAACCAAGATTTCGCGCCGATGATTGCCCCTTGTGCTTTGTAGCAATAAAAGTAATGGCATCTTTGTAGTCAGCGGCGGCTCCCAAAACATCCTCTTTCGAACCATCATCTACGACAATAACTTCTAAATTTCTATAGGTACTTTTGAATATAGAATGAAGGCAGTCATACAGGTATTCTGAACTATTATATACCGGAATAATTACGCTTATTTTATCCAATGAACAAATCCTTGTTCAAAAAACCTTAAATGGAAGTAGAATACTAATCGCTGAGGTGTAGGTAATTCCTTTGCCTTATATTCGGCAAATTGACTTCCAAAGTTTATTTTATAGAACATAAATTTTCTTATATTTGTCAATCAAATATTTTTATTAAATTGTTACTAAAATAATTGTGTGATTTTGAATAAAGATTCAAAAATATTTCTTGATATTATCTTCTTTTTTTATATTATTATGTAGTATATTATTACGGCTTCAACATCTCACCAAACTCATATAAAACATTATTTTGTATCTGTAGATTCAAAGGGTACATAATTACCCTAACGCAAAAGCAACAAGAGGAATGTTCATGAGTATAATGGATATTTTTTCCCCTGATACAGATACAATTGACATCTCCGGGTTGGACACGCTCATAAGTTTTTCCAGGTATCAGCCGCATCATCAGGACAACTTTTTCACAGGTTTGCTTCTCGCAGAAGACCTGATGAGCCATAAGGGCGTAACACTCTACACGAATGGAACAACAATCACACCAGACAGAATTGCACGGTTAGTTGAAATTCACGACATGTATCCATCTTTTGAATTTGAATTCAAAATTAAACGAAGTCCTGAACTCATTTCAAAATTCAAACAGGAAATAATTACAAAACTGGCAAAATTGCTTGCCTTTAGATCAAAGTATAAAATATATACCAAGTTTTTCGGCGAAAATAAAAAAGAAATACTCTCCTACTTTGACAATTTTTTCATAGATGAAGCACGAATTCTGACTGTTTACAAGATGAAATTTTTGACTGATGCCTCTCCGCTGAAAAATTCGATGTTATTCTTTAACCATTCTTTATCAATGGCGATGTTTGCTTACGCCCTCGTTCATACCGATGAGATAAAAAAAGTTGCGCCATTTTCCCAGGAAGAAATCAATGAGTTAGTTTCAGCCGCGTTATTTTATAGTTTCGGAGCAACAAACCAAACAGATACAATCTTGAAAGAAGAACCGGATAACCGTAAGGAAATCTATAATGACGTAATCAGAACCAGTCCGGATTTGGTAAAGGACTTGAATCCCACACCCCGGACCCTGGAGGCGATGAAGTTTGCAAGCGATTATAATTTTGACGTCCTGGATTTTGTGAAAAAAGAAGATAAGACCTGTTTAATGGCGAACATTATTACCATTTCCGATATCTTTTTACAGACGGAAAGCGGTCTTTTCGAGGTGCGCAAGAAAATTTCACACATTATCGACGGATTAAACATAAGGGCAATACGGTCAAAATTGAACAATACGGTCGTAAAAGCTCTGACCATTGCCCTCCATTTTAAAGATATATTCGATTTTTATGAGGAAATGGAGATGCTCAAGAATCTGTGCCAGTTTGAAGGCGGTAATCACGGTCTCCCCTATCCGCTGACCGGATTTAAAAGCCCGACCCTTTTTGTATGCAAAAACCATAAGAACCTGTGTGAATATTATGAAAAATCGCTAAAAGCGGTTACCGTTGTCACCCCGTTGGAAGACCTTCCCCAGGGTAAATACGCACGCTGTACTATAGCAACGCAAAAATTACTTGATTTTTACAGGGGACATTATGGGGAAATAAAAGAGGATTTTAGAAAAAGCGAAAAAGCAAAACCGGCTCCGTCGGCATAATATTATAAACAAGTCAACTATTTTTATTCAAGGAACTTTTAATGGTGAAAACAATACTAATAGTCGATGACGATCAAGCTATTCAGGAACTGCTAAGTACCGCACTCAATGAATATTCCAATTACAAGCCAATTGCGGCTGAGGATGGAGAAGCGGCGCTGGAATTGATCCGGTTAGACAAACCCGACCTGATTCTTGTCGATATGTTGATGCCGCGGATTGGCGGTATTGCCCTATTGATCAATCTGAAAAAAATAGAAGAGACAAAAAACATACCGGTTATACTAATGTCCGGCGTAATGAAACATGAAACCCTGCAAAAGGAAGGGCTGGATATGGGGGCAGCCGCATATTTTATTAAACCTCTCGATGTGAAAAAGCTGCTCGACAAAATTAAATCGCTTTTAGATGGATAAATAACCGAAATCTATTGTTTTGTCCCTTATTATTTGACCTTCGAACCTCGTAAACATTAGATATTAATAATTTTTAGCCAATGGTATGATCACAGCGCGACCTTTGTAATAGAATGCACTTAGATTAAGAATTTCGCGTACTAATAAACCAAACACACACTTTGCTTACTTCTTCCCGTCGGAATCCTTTTTTTCACTTTTTGGCACAACAGGTTTTTTCCTGTAAACACTCCGGGTTATAAAATTTTCGAATTCTTTGACGTCACGGCTGATTTCATTGACGCCGTCGTTGAGATACTGTAAAAGCGCGGTACTGTGAGCAAGTCCGGCTGAAGCGACCAGTTTCAACCAATCTCCTCTTGCGGTCTCATCCGGAGCT
>JADFON010000108.1 GCA_022562855.1 Candidatus Zhuqueibacterota bacterium
GCTGCCAAGCCCCCGGGAAAGAGGGATTTGGTTCCGGACGCTGATCCCGAAACCGGGATTTTCAACCCCGCGTTTACTCAAAACCGTATTTAATGTTTTTATAATAAAATTGTCCGGACTATCTGCAAGAATACTTCCCCTGCCTTCACCGTGGAACCGCCACTCTTTGCGACCGCCGGTGAGGGTTTCCACCCTTATATCCAGGTACATGTTGAGCGCCAGCCCTATAACGTCAAAACCTGCGCCAAGGTTGCTTGTACTTGCGGGGATTTTTATATGTAACATTGGTGGATAATCTTATTTATTATAGCAATGAAAATTAGTATCAATTTCAATATACATAATATTAAAAACATACACAATTTGCTTTTATTGATTATAATTAATTTGACTTTGGTAAAAATTGTAATTTTTCCCCGTTGTGCTAATTATTTCTAAAGTGATTAATGCCAATTATTATCTTTTATCATAATAATAATACAATTATCATTCCCGATTCGACTTCCTGTCATTCCCGCGCAGGCGGGAATCTCTGCGGTAAATCTACATCAGTAGTGGTGTTTGTTCCCCAGAGATTGCCCCTAACGGGACAATGACAGCAGCAGGAATGACAAGGGCGCTACGTGCCCAAATGCTTCGAAGCCTGGGTGTATGAGGGTGTGATTAACCTTGAATCCAAAAATTTACCAAAGTTCAGCAATTAATTTGACTTTGATGTTTTAATGCTGCAAATTGTACGTACAAATACGTACAATACTCTGCTTATGGAAAATACAAGGTTATATATTCGCATATCAAAAAACCTCAAACAGGATTTGACAAATTACTGTGAAGAGCATGGCGGTAAGATGTCGACTGTTATCAAGCTCTCATTACGGCAATTTCTGAAGAAAAATACCGGTAATCAAATAAAAAACTCGTACAATCTAAAGGACGAACGTATGGAAAACGATCAAAGTACGACTATCCATTATTCCTCTTTTCAATCCCCCATGGGAAAAATGCACATCGGGGTTACCGAAAAGGGGCTGTGCTGCATTGCCATGTCCGATTCGTCATGGCACGCCTTTCTGGAGGAATCCGGCAAGCGAACAGAAATCAAACTTTCTGAATCCGACAGCCGTACCGATGAAACAAAGCAAAAACTCAAGCGATATTTCGAAGGAAAAATCAAACTATTTGATATACCTGTCGATCTTTTTGCAATGACCTCATTTGAGAAAAAAGTCCTGACTTCCACAAAGAAGATACAATTCGGGAATTTGAAGTCGTACCAGGAAATCGCGGAATCTATCGGATCGCCAAAAGCGTCAAGAGCGGTTGGAAACGCCCTTGGAAAGAACCCTATACCGATCGTGATACCTTGCCACAGGGTGATAAAGACCGATGGTACTATCGGCGGCTTTTCAAGCGGTCTGGACAAAAAAAGGTTTCTCTTGAAACTTGAAAACATACATGATCCCAATCTGTTAAATTAAGTTTTGCCGCTTAGAAGTTAGTGAGCTGAAACGGTGTTTCAGCTTGATTTTGACTCATGTGTTGATTATTTTTTGTTTCTCCTCTTATCCATATTCAAAGACTATGTCTAATCCTAATTGTGCACGTTTTATTTCGCTTAATCTGATATTATTCCGGTTCATATTCTGCGCCGTGCAGGGCTCTCCATCGGGCGGACCTGTCGATGAAACCCCTCCGTACATAATTGCAACTTTTCCCTCCATTGACAGCACAATGATTCCCGTAGATTCTGAAATTTCCATTACTTTTTCTGAGCCGATGAACCGGAATTCCGTCCTTACCGCACTATTTATTTCACCACTTCCGGAATCGGACTATGAGCTTGACTGGGATAAGCAAAGACTCAAAATAAAGTTGAACGAACCGTTAAGACAGGATCAAACGTATGTTATCCGGGTCGGGTCGTCAGCAAAAGATCTTCGCTCTAACCCTTTGGTAAGGACATTCGGTTTTGCGTTTTCGACCGGAAGATCGATCGACAGAGGCATGATAAGCGGCAAGGTTTTCGATTTCAGGGACGGTGTAAGTGTGCTGGGCGTCCCAAACGCTATAATCTGGGCGTATAAACTAAACGATTCGTTACAGGCGAATCCTTTGGCGGGAAAAGGAGAATTCATCACTCAAGCCGATGCGGACGGAGAATTTCAGTTGACGCATTTGGCGCCCGCGGTGTACCGTTTATTCGCAGTGACTAACACCGACAATGACTTTGAATATTCTCCGGCGATAGACAAAATCGGAATACCGTCGGGTGATATCACGGTTCCGGACAGCGGAACAGTAAACCCGGTTGTATTTGCGCCGGTAGCCGTCGATACCGTTTCGCTTCAACTCCAACTGCTTGAGCACCCGGACCGAAATCATTTGCGGCTCCATTTCAACAGTTCCCTGAACAGCTATGCTGTTACAACGGGGGATTTTGACATATATGCTCTTCCCGGTCAGGAAATCGTTCCCGGAGCAATCAAAGATTTCTATTATACGGATGTTACAAAAAACATTATATCGATATATTCCGAATCCCTTGCGCCGGGTAATCAATACCAACTTAAAATAAACGGTATAGAAGATATCTTCGGCAATCAAATCAATGACTTTCTCGATTCCACAACAATTTTTACCGCATCTTCGCTTGAGGATACCACAGGATTCTTTTTGACCGTTCTTGAGCCGCCCGATTCGGCTGAAAATGTCCCGGTTTACGCTCATGTCGGTTTCGTATTCAATCAGCCTGTCGACGCCGGTATTCTTTCCCGGCATGTACACGTTGCCGATTCTCTCGACAACCCCGTTTCCGGCAGATTTGTTAAAATAAGCACTTCTCAATTCATGTTTATACCGGACAGGGTTCTCAGGGCGAATACACCGTACGTTGTCACCTTCGATACCGACTCCATTACAAGCCGTGAATCGAAATCCCTTATTCTGACCAAGACCGGATTTATATTCAAAACAATGGATACGAAAAGCACAGGCGCTATTCTCGGGAGTATATCGGTCATAGGCGATTCACTGAAGTACCCGGTTATTATTAGCCTCCACCCGAAAAGTTCTCAAACCGCTTCCACGTATGATCTAAGCTTGACAGAAGCCGGGCGCTATGAATTTCAGGGCGTTCTTCCGGGGGAATATGTAATCGGGGCTTTTCTCGATATAGACGGAAACCGGAAGTGGACTCCGGGCACGCTAAACCCATATAGACCGGCTGAACCATTTACCGTATATCCACAGGAGGTTACCGTACGCTCCGGTATTGAGAACGCCGGCAACAATATCATCCTCTATATTCACCTACCTTTCGAATAGTAAAAATGCTTGCTTACAAAAACGGTTCCATTTACTGGGGTAACGTAGATTTGTCATTGCCGGCGCAAAAGTGGGGCACCCCCTTTTATGTTTACAACCGTTCAACGCTTGAGGAGTCGTTTACACTATTACAATCCCGCTTAAGACCGGAGGTCAATACGATTTGTTACGCATTGAAAGCCAACTCCAATCCACACCTGGTCGGTTGTCTTGCCGGTCTTGGCGCCGGCGCCGACATTGTATCGATGGGGGAACTGATCGCCGCCAGGAAGGCAAAAATCCCCGCAGGGAAGATCGTTTTTAGCGGAGCGGGGAAATCGGATGAGGAGTTACGATTTGCCCTGAAAGAAGGGGTAGGAGCAATAAATGTTGAATCTAAACAGGAACTTGACGCTATTGAACGGATATCTGCCGATTTAAAGACAAAAGCCCCCGTAATGCTCCGCGTAAACCCCGATATCGACCCCCAAAGCCATCCGCTTATATCTACGGGAAAGAACTATCATAAATTCGGTATTTCCCTGGATTCCATTCCTGAATTTGCCACCCGTTGTAAAAAATCAGGTCGAATCGAATTTCTCGGTCTCCATGTGCATATCGGTTCCCAGATTTCCCGTTTTGAATCTATCGACAATACGTTCAAAGTGATATCGAACCTTGTTAAATCTATCGAAAAGCAGGGTATTCCCATTCGGAATATCAACATTGGAGGAGGACTTCCCGTTGATTATGAATCTGCGGGAAAATCACTCCTGTCCGGTGGCTGCACCGGTATGGATACCGGATTAGAAAAGGCAACAGGCTATTGGAAAACGTGCATCAAAAAACACTTCGACTGCACAAAAATAAGCATAGTAATCGAGCCGGGCAGGTCAATAATTGCCCATTCCGGGATCCTGTTAACACGAGTTATTTACCGTAAGCGCAATAACAAAAAGGAGTTTCTTATCGTTGACGCAGGAATGAACGATTTTATCAGACCTGCATTGTACGGTGAAACCCATAGCATTGTACCTCTAAAAGAACCGGGAAATTTGAAAACAACTATCGATATTGCCGGACCGTTGTGTGAAACAGGGGATGTTTTCGCCAGGGACATTTCGTTTCCGGAATCCGATAAAGGGGATGTTTTAGCAATCCTGTCTACAGGGGCATATGGATTTGTATTGTCGTCTAACTATAATTTACGTCTCCGCCCCCCGGAACTGCTTATCGACAACGGAGAGGTTGCCTGCATCCGTGAAAGGGAGAGCTATGATGACATAATCTGAATGGAAACAACGTAGTGCCTTGTTAGGCAACGTTTGACATGTTTAAGGCGACTAACATTGATAAAATATGGAAATGATTTCCAACATAGCAGATAGAGTAGCGCCCCAGGTGCTCATCGAGGTGTTCTTTGGCGTAGCCGCCACTACGCGGCACCTCGATGAGTATTCTGACGAAGGTGAGTGTTGCATAATTCCAAAATAAGTCCAACAAGCTGTAGGCGGGGTCGTCCCTGACCCCGCTCTTAGCACAAATGTTCGGGTCAGGGACGACCCGAACTACAGACTTCTGTAGTTGTGCAACAATCACGAAGGTGAAGAACACCTTCGTAAGCACACAAAATATATCAAAAGTTGTTTAACGCAGCAGTAGTTATCCTGTTTAAAATCTTCTTTTTGGCATAATCCAGCGAGTGTTCTGTAATGGTATTAACTGCCATGCAGAAAAACGTGAACTATGAAACCATTTTTATTTCTTCCGATTTTTGTTTACCTTTTATATTCTCTACAAACCGATACATTGACATCCAAAGGAGTTTATGGACCTGCATTTTGTAAAATACTCCTCACACGGCAATGATTTTATCGTAGTCGACAACAGGAACCATATCGTTGAACCTGACAGGAAGAATCTAATCCGCAATTTGTGCGGGAGAAGAACTTCAATCGGCGCGGACGGTATTATTCTAATCGGTACTGACAGGGACGATTTTACCGCGGATTTTTTTAATCCCGACGGGTTACCGGCTTTAATGTGCGGTAACGGTTCGAGAGCCGCCGTGCATTTTGCCCGTCAGTTGGAGATCATTGGGAATGAGGGAGTATTTTGGGTACAGGATAAAAGGCATAAAGCGAAGATATACAATGATGGGTCGATCGGAGTTGAGATTCATCTGAAATCTTCAAATATCACAGAAAAAGTTGTTTCGTATAGAGAGAAAGATTATACAGGATTTGTCTGCGATACAGGAGTTCCTCACTATGTTTTTATAAATCTTCCGTTTTGCAGGGAGGAGTTTCGTGAATTCGCCAAATACGTCAGGAATTTACCGGAATTTTCAAACGATGGCATTAATGTCGACATGGTTACCGTTGAAAGCGCCGGCAAGATGGTAATTACGACATATGAGCGCGGGGTGGAGGGTTTGACCTTATCCTGCGGGACAGGCGCCGTGGCAGCCGTGTGGGCAGGTATATCGGAAGCAGGCGTTAAACTTCCCGCCCATGTCCAGTCTGCCGGAGGATGTATTGAAGTATGCAAAGCTGACGATCCGAATTCGCTCTGGATATGGGGCAGCGTATCACACGTGTATTCCGGTATTGTCAAGGATATTGAAAGATTAGAAAAAGTACAGGAATTATTGTTGTTGCCATGATATAAACCTGATTATATGTCAGTCTATCTGGAGAAAATATGCACGCCCTAATAATGGCAGGTGGAATAGGAAAGCGGTTTTGGCCGATGAGCAGGACAAAACGTCCTAAACAGTTTCTCAATCTTTTCGGCGACGACAGCATGATCCAGATGACTTTTGACCGTCTCCAACCATTGATCAAACCGGAAAAAATTGTTATTATTACTAATAAGCACCAAAAAGATCTTACGATAAAACATTTACCGGGATTGCCGCCTGAAAATATTATATGCGAACCATTAGGAAAGGACACCGCTCCCTGTATCGGCTTGGGGGCGCTTCACGCTATAGCACAGGACCCCGATGCGGTTCAGATCGTATTGCCCGCAGACCATCTTATAAAAGATGTCAAAGAATTTCAACGAATCATGAGACAGGCGGCAGAACTTGCGGCTGAAAAAGATTGTTTAATAACGGTCGGAATAAAACCGTCGCGTCCGGAAACAGGGTATGGCTACATACAATGGGATGACAGGGGAGCCGATGATCATTTGCCTGAAGAGTTTCATGGTAAGGGAGTTCTCAAAGTAAAAACGTTTGCCGAAAAGCC
>JADFON010000109.1 GCA_022562855.1 Candidatus Zhuqueibacterota bacterium
GAAAACACAAGATAATCACAAAAAACTCTATTTGTTACTGGAACAATGCCAGTACGTTTTGTGGCGAAATATTCGCCTGCGCCAATTGTGCTGTGGCCGTTTGCTGCAATATCTGCAGTCTGGTCGACTCGACCTGTTCCCTTGCTATATCCGCATCAAGTATACGGCTCTTTGCAGCTTCGGTGTTCGTTATCGCAATCCGGAGCGTTCCTTCTTTTACGGTCAACCGTCCGATGATAGCGCCGATATTCTGCAATGTATCGGACAACGTATCGATAGCGGCATCGACCTTGGATTGGGCGAAGCTTGCTCCGGTTGCCGTAAACAGGCGGTCACCTACGAACTGTAAGTCTATTCCGAGACCACTGGCGCTGCTATTCGACGTAATGCTGAATAGCAGGACATTTGTATTCTCTTCACCCGTCTGGAAAGACTTACCTGTATAAGTACCGTCTAAAAGAGCATTTTTATTAAAGTTTGTTTCTGCAACTATATCGTCGATTTCAGCGGTTAATTGTACGATTTCCGATCTTATCGCGTTTCGTTCTGCCGATCCAAGAGTATCGTTCGCAGCCTGGATAAGCTTATTTTTCATTGATATAAGTATATCGCTTATACTCAGGAGACCACCCTCGGCGATAGAGAGGACGTTCTTTGTCGTACCCACATTATCTAATGCGGTGGTCAGTCCCCGGATTCTCGCATCAAGACGCCGGGATATAACAAATCCCGCCGGGTCGTCAGAAACCTCGTTGATTCTCAATCCCGTCGCTAATCTGAGCTGACGTTTTTCGAGGTCAAGATTTACACGCTTAAGCGCCGCAAGCGCATTAAACGCTGCGATATTGGTATTAATCCGTGCGGCATCACCAAGAGCCATGAGTAACCTCCTTTTACAAGCCGGGAGAAAATAATGGTATACCTTCTCCTGTACTTAGAACTTTATCCTATAAATATATTGTTAAAACACTGACAAACCAATTATCTCACCGGTCAAAGAGCAACATCCGTGCCAAATTTAAATACTACAAATAAAATACGCCTGTTAACTATAATAATATTAACAACATACGATTATCGTTAAAAAGGCGTACCGGAGAACAAAAAGCAATGTAAACTAAAATCTCCGCGTGGTTCGGGAAACTTTTGGCGGGTTCGGATGGCAATTTTTTCCGGTGTTTTCTTTGAAGGAGCTTATCGATATGCATTAGATCATTTTTGTCCTTGCGCAGGAAAAATTAAAAAAAAACGTGACATGCTTGCCTAATTTTTGTATATTGCAAATCCTTAAGTAATTAATATTATTTGATTTCTACTCTTAAATAATACTATCCCGTCTTAAAAATTCGGAAAGTAGAGGTACCCATGGAGACGGTTGTCAAGAAAGACATCGTCCGTATTGTGGCGAAAAATACGAGTATGAATAAGGATAAAGTCGCCATAATTGTAGATGGTGTTTTTAAGACTCTCACAGAGTATCTTAAAGAGGCTAACCCGGAAGTACGAATTGAAATCAGGGGATTCGGTGTATTAGGGATTAAGAAGGCTAAAGCAAAACCCAAAGCAAGAAATCCAAGAACAAACGAAATTATATATGTACCGCCTCACCGGAAAACTTTTTTCAAGCCCGGAAGGATTTTGAATCAATCCCTGCAAAATTCTCTTTGATCACATCGTCTCAACCTCAGAATACCTATTAAAAAATCATACCGGCGCCGGATTTGATTTCAACCGATGCCTCACTCATTTCCCGAACGAATAATAATTACAATAATTTTCTGAACCCAATGTTCATGGCAGGGTAAAAGCATAGTGTAATAGAGGAAATAAAGGTTTCTAAGCGGTGGCTTTTCATTGCAATAAGCTCAAAAATTTCATATATTTGAAACCTTGAAAATCAGGGTGCACCAAAATTTTCGGCTAACCCGCTTATGGTAAAAGAACCTACGCAGAAAGACTGGAACGAGTTTTGGAAACGCGACGGGAGCGCCGGCGATTTTTACCATTCCTCAGATACCATTATTGAAAATCTCTTATCGGTTACGGATGTTCGGGGGTTGCGGATTTTGGAAATAGGCGCGGGAACAGGCGGTGACAGTATAAATCTGAGCAAAATGGGCGCCCGGGTTGTAGCGCTCGATTATTCCGAAGATGTATTAAAAAAAGTAAAAACGGTAATACGAAACTCCGGTGTTTCTCTCGACCTGATGCGTGGAGACGGTACAAACCTCCCGTTTCCCGACGAATGTTTCGATTTAATTTTTCATCAGGGACTACTTGAACATTTTAAAAAACCGCAAACATTGGTCGATGAAAATATCCGCGTATTAAAAAAAGGCGGTTACCTGTTAATAGACGTCCCCCAAAAATATCATCTTTGGACTGTTGTCAAACACATCTTGATTCCGTTGAATATGTGGATTGCCGGTTGGGAAACCCAATTTTCAGTAGGTGCGTTAAGAAAAATATATCGTGACAACAGATTGACTATTGTCAGGGAATATGGTTATTGGCTTGTTCCTTCATTTTTTTACAGGTTGCTTCGCGAAACCCTCAAATGGATAGGCATTAAACTCCCTCTTTATCCTGGTTCAATTCCACTTCTGGGAAAGTTGAGAAAATCGCTGAGATCATTCCTTATTAAGCGACCTCTTTCATTGCATACTTTTGTCTCCATCGGTATTATTGGCAAGAAAGAATGAATGATATAAAAAATACATATGCGGCGGCTTTTTCCTTTTCAGCCGCATTTATCGTGTATTTCATAACCATGGCTCCGACGGTCTCATACTGGGATTGCGGCGAGTTCATAGCTAGCTCCATAACTCTTGGGATACCTCATCCCCCGGGCGCCCCGCTTTTTCTCTTAATTGGAAAATTATTCAGCATGTCTCCTGTAGGGGCTGATGCAGCTTACAGAGTAAACATAATATCTGTTCTTGCTTCGGCTTTCACGGTGATGCTTCTTTATCTTATTATTGTTCGTCTGATTAAGGAATTTGCCGGGAAACCCGATACGCTGGAAAAAGAATTTTCGCTTTATGGCGGTGGAATCATCGGCGCATTGACTTTTGCTTACACCGATACGTTCTGGTTTAATGCCACAGAAGCAGAAGTTTACTCTCTGAGTATGTTATTTACGGCGCTCTGTATATGGCTGACATTGAAATGGATGGAAAATCATAATGAACTGCGATCTCTAAAATATTTGATCGCATGTTCTTACCTGTTCGGTCTTGCCGTCGGTGTACATTTACTGAATCTGCTTATAATTCCTACGATTTTTCTTCTCGTGTTTTTTTACGACAGAAAATTAGCATATAATTTACTGCTTGGCGTATTCGCCATATTTATTGCGCTCGGTTTTATTGTGCCATTAGTAAGCGCATTTATCAGCTCATTTTTTGGTCCGGGTACTCCATATCCCGGAGCAGGACAATGGTTTTTGGCAATTGTACTTTTTATTATTATTCTCGTTGCCCAAAATTATGTCGAAGTTAACTACAAACTCTGGACTGTTCTTGGCGTATTATTGGTGGTTGGCGTCAGTACATATATTATGATCTATATACGCGCAAATCTTGGCCCGGTCATTAATGAAAATGACCCTTCGACACTTGAACGGTTTGCGAGTTATTGGAACAGGGATCAATATGGTCAGGAAAGTCTGGTCGCAACTATGTTTCCCCGAAGAGCAGATTTTATTTCCTACCAGGTCAATAAAATGTATGTCCGGTATTTCGCATGGAATTTTATCGGTAAGGGAACAACGCTTGGAATGGATAGATACATAGTAGAGATAATCAGTCCGAAAGGTTTGTATTTCATGCCGTTTTTACTCGGTCTTACAGGGCTTTGGTACCATTTCAAAAGAGACTGGCGGCGGGCTTTAGCGGTAATGTCGGTCTTTATCATTACCGGGATAGCAATTATAGTCTATCTTAACCAGCCCGACCCGCAGCCGCGGGAACGGGATTATGTATATGTCGGAAGTTATTTCGCCTTCGCAATCTGGATAGGTATGAGCATGGGTGGATTGATCCATCTCGCCGGCAAGTTCCTTGGAAATCGTTCGAGTCGAAAAACTATTGTGTATGGAAGTATAGTAGGATTCGGTTTTTTACTTGGTCCGGCGCTTGAATACAGGCATAATTTCGATTCCCATGACAGGCGGGGAAATTATATGGCATGGGATTACTCTTACAATATCCTGCAGTCCTGCGATCCCAATGCTATAATTTTTACGAATGGAGATAACGATACCTTTCCACTGTGGTATTTACAAGAGGTTGAAGGTATTCGTAAAGATGTTTCAATCGTTAACTTAAGCCTGTTAAATACAGATTGGTACATAAAACAGCTAAGAGACGCCAACCCGGCTGTTGCTATTTCGCTTACCGACGCACAGATTGAGAATCTTTCCTATAGTTTATGGGAGGAGCGTACGATAACATACCCCGTCCCAGCGCCTGTCTATAATGATCTGATAAACGATGTACATGAAATATTTGGATTACAGCCTATAGCATCCGACACCACGTTCTCATTCGTATTTAAACCAACCGTAATTCAACCGAACGGTTCTTCCGGTATCAGGATACAGGATATAATGATAGAGCATATTATCAGGGAAAACAGATGGAGAAGACCTGTTTATTTTGCGATAACGGTATCATCTTCCAATAAACTTGGACTTGACAGAAATCTTCGTCTTGAAGGTCTCGCTCTAAAACTGGTCCCATTTCCCTCAAACAATATTGCTGTCGATGATTTAGCCGGTAAATTACTTGAGACATTCAAATACCGGGGTATCAATAACCCTGATGTCTATCACAATAAGCAAAAGAAGGACTTGCTGCAGAATTTAAGATTTGCCTTTATAAGCATTGCCAACTTCTATGCCGGAAATAATATGCCGGAAGAGGCGGTGAAATTTCTGGACGCTATGGAGGAACGTGTCCCTGCTGATCTGATACCTTTTCCGAATTACCAGATTCTAATGGAAATGGGGCGCGTATACTCAAACAGCGGTAAACCCGGCAAAGCAAAGAACTTATATGAAAAAGTATTGATGAGGGACGATGCGGATTCCCAGGTGAAAATCACAGTTGCTCAAAACTATGCCTTTTTTCTGAAAGATTATAAACGTACCGTAGAATTGTGTCGGGAAGTTCTTGAAGAAGACCCCTTTAATCCTAATGCGTACTCACTTATGGTCACGATTTTGCGGGATGATAAACAATATTTCGAAGCAAAACAATATTTAGAAACATGGATTCTCCGTAATCCGAATGATAGTAATGCAAAATCGATCCTCAATGAAATCGAAGGTCTTATAACAGCCGCCGATACATCGGGAAGCAAATAATCAACCGGGAAATGCAGTGAAAAAAAGTTACAGGTTAGTACTTAAACTTGCAGTCAGTTTCGTTTTATTGTACTACCTCATTTATAAGTATGAATTATCTGCGTTCTATGATTCGCTTTTAAACTTGAAAGGGTACTGGGTCATAATTGCTTTAGGATGCATGATGCTCAGTAACCTGATTGGAACTTTTCAGTGGAATTTGATATTAAAACAATTAGACATTCATTTGCCCTTGAGGAGAGTTGCGGCATTTTATTTTACCGGTCTGTTTTTTAATAACTTTTTGCTCAGTTTTATCGGAGGTGATGTAGTCAGGTATTATGATATAAGAAAAACTTCGGGAAATAAATCTGCAGCGATTTCAACGGTTTTATTTGACAGGTTTGTAGGTACGATTATTCTCGCATCTCTTGCGCTATTAGGCTCATTATATATGCTATATGAACGGGATTCTTCTGATACGAGGACAATTTTCTATGGAATCCTGATGATTTTTGGTATTTTAAGTTTTGCTTTGCTCTTTTTATTTAACAAACCGTTTGCAAAGCGGTTTGAGCCGTTAGGGATGTTTATTACACCAAACCGGGCGCATGCTCTTTTGAGGGATATATATAATTCGCTGCATTACTTCAGAGATCATAAGCTATTTCTTGGATCCCTCGTACTGATCGGATTATTACTGCAATCGGCGCGTATATTTGCCCATTATAGTCTTGCGAGGTCGGTTGATGTTTCAATAAGTGTCGGATATTTTTTTATTTTTATACCGATCATAACATTTATGATTTCATTGCCAATATCATTCGGAGGTATTGGTGTGCGTGAATGGTCGGCATCGGTGCTATTCAAGGTGGCAGCCGTTGCCGGAGAAGATGCCGCGATTTTTGAAGGATTGGCATACATCGTAGCAATAATTTGTAGTTTACCTGGAGGAATAGCTTTTGTATTCAGAAAACACGAAGTCAAAAAGAAAGACTAAAAAGATGGTATTTATTATTGGTCTTGCTTTGACGCTGTTGATTACAGCCGGTTGCGACATGAAAGCCCCGGCTATTGGGGAGACAAATCAAATCGTTGTACTTGCCGATAACGAGGTTTGGAATCGTGCCGGTTTTGCCCTTAAAGAAGTATATGAGCGCGAAATCATTACTCCCCAGATTGACAAAAACTTTATCGTTACCCG
>JADFON010000110.1 GCA_022562855.1 Candidatus Zhuqueibacterota bacterium
GTGCCAGGCTATAGCTTCACCCTCACGGTCAGGGTCGGTCGCTATATATATTGCTTCCGCTTTTTTTGCTTCGCTTTTCAGTTCCTTAATTATCTTTTGTTTTCCTTTAATGGTTACATATTCCGGTCGAAAACCGCCTTCAATATCTACACCTAACCGGTCTTCCGGCAGGTTGCGTATATGTCCGACCGAAGCCTTAACTATAAATTTATCGCCGAGAAATTTATGTATTGTCTTCGCTTTTGATGGCGACTCAACTATTACTAACGATTTTTTCATTGGAGCAATAGGTTTTGATTTAGAGCTT
The DNA here is from genome assembly GCA_022562855.1 of Candidatus Zhuqueibacterota bacterium. Classification (GTDB taxonomy): domain Bacteria; phylum SM23-31; class SM23-31; order SM23-31; family SM23-31; genus JADFON01. The sequence continues at coordinate 308 of JADFON010000110.1, forward strand.
AATTATGTTGTGTAATTATAGTACGACTAAACGATAATAAACGTAGCAATTTCGCACAATAAAAGTTGTGACATCCCCTTATTCCCCCTCCGGAGGAGGACTCTGAGAGATTTTTGGTTTTCGCTATTTTAAATGTAACATCCAATATAGGCTTCCCTTACAAATAAATTCAAAAGGTAAATAATTAAGGTAAACCAAATATTTTCAGATTAACTTTTTTTACTAACTTTTTGCTTGGACTTCTCCTCAGATTTTTTTAAACCCAGAGCTTCGCTTACTTTCTTCGAAATTTCTGAGAATACTTTACTGTTTTCCTGAAAATAACGCCGTGCGTTTTCTCTGCCCTGTCCAAGCCGTTCTTCCCCATACGAGAACCAGGTTCCCATCCTTTCGATTATGTTGTATTCCAGGGCAAGGTCTATAATTTCACCCTCATGGGAAATTCCATGACCATACAAAATGTCGAATTCCGTATTCTTGAACGGCGGCGCTACCTTATTCTTAACTACTTTTACTTTTGTCCGGTTCCCAACAATGTTAACACCTTCCTTTATCGAAGCTATTCTTCGAATGTCCAATCGTATAGTAGAATAAAATTTAAGCGCTCTTCCACCAGGCGTTGTTTCAGGATTGCCGAATATTACCCCGATTTTCTCGCGAATCTGATTTATAAAAACACATATTGCCTGAGATTTATGTACGACACTTGTCAGTTTTCTGAGAGCCTGTGACATCAAACGCGCCTGCAGACCCATGTGAGAGGCTCCCATTTCACCTTCAATTTCCGCACGCGGTACAAGCGCTGCGACCGAATCGATCACAACCATATCGATAGCCCCGCTGCGTATCAAGGTTTCCGTGATTTCAAGCGCCTGTTCGCCGCTGTCCGGCTGAGAAACAAGCAGGTTGTCAATGTCGACACCGAGATTCTTTGCATAATTAGCGTCGAGAGCGTGTTCCGCGTCAACAAATACTACATTCCCTCCGAGTTTTTGTGTTTCCGCGATAAAATGGAGACTTAAGGTCGTTTTACCTGACGATTCGGGTCCAAATACCTCTATTATTCTCCCGCGCGGAAGTCCACCTACGCCGAGCGCAGCGTCTAATCCAAGAGACCCGGTTGGAACAACCGGCAGATTGGTCGCCATTTCAGTATCCCCGAGCTTCATTACCGCACCGCGCCCAAACTGTTTGTCAAGCTTACTGATCGCAGCCTCGATAGCTTTGTCTTTATCTGCTGAATTTACGGAACCCATTACTTTCCTCCTGTACGAAAGCACCCAATGAGGGACAGGCATGAATGCCAGTTCTACTTTTTTAAATTGTAATTAGCTTGCTGTCTTTATTGTTTAAGGACTGTTCCGCAAGCACAGAGTATACAGCGCCTGACGGTTTTAATTCGCTTTTCATCAATACAATTTTTTGTGCCTGAAACTCACCCGCATCAAGAGCGTCCGGGTCGTCGAATATCCCGGAGTTTAATAGTTTTTGGTTATTTTTTATACGACCTATCGTTACATGCGATTTAAACTTCCGGTTTTCCTTAGGAATACCAAGGTTCGTCAATTGCGCTTCGAGGTACGTAACCAGTTTTGTCAATTGCTCGTTCCCTGACGTTATTCCAACCCAAACAACCCGCGGTCTTCTTAAATTCGGAAATGCGCCCGTGCCCTTTAAACCTATTGCGAAAGTATCGATTTGGGGTGGTTTCTCAAATATACTAATAACAATTTTTTCCACCAAAGATTCAGGAATTTCCCCTATAAATCTTAAAGTAATATGAATGTTTCTTACATTTACCCACCGGATCGATTTCTCATCGACGGCAACCTGCTCCTGGAAACGGGCAATCCTCCCCTTTATTTCGTCCGGAATTTCAATTGCGATAAAGGTTCTTATCATTAAGCCGTATTCTGATTAGATTCAGCGCCGCCTGTGCAGCTTGTTTTTTTATCCTCTCCCTGTCGCCTCTCAATTGAAGTTTCTTTACCGAAGTTCCAAATCCATCTGAAATCGCAATGTAGACAAGTCCGACAGGTTTTGTGGTTGTGGCTCCGGAAGGTCCTGCTATCCCGGTTATTGACAAACCCATTTCGCACCTGCTTCTAATTTTGATCCCCTCTGCCATCTGAATAGCCGTCTCTTCGCTAACCGCACCTTTGTTTTCGATTACATCGGGGTCTACGCCAAGAAGCTCAACTTTTGAATTGTTACTGTACGTTATAACCCCTCTTTCAAAATATGCCGAACTTCCCGGTGAATCTGTTATCCTGTTCCCAACAAGACCGCCGGTGCAGGATTCAGCAATAGAGATAGTTAGATTGTGTTTTATCAAAAGAGACCCGATAACCGATTCAAGCGTATCGTCATCAAAACCAAATACATATTCCGAAGCCAACTTCAAAATTTCTTTTTCAATCTTCTCAATTTTAGGGCTGAGTTTGCTTTTACTTTTTACCTTCGTTGTTAGTCTAACGTCAACACCAAACAGGTCCGGCAGAAATGCAACTTCCGGGTCTTTTAATGTGCTGAGAGCAGGATCCAACAACTCAGCCAATTTCGATTCCCCTATTCCTGTTGTTCTTATTGTCCTGGATAGGACGGTTTCGCCTGAATCGAGCCTTTTTTTCAGATACGGAATGACATCTTCTTTCATCAAGGCTTTCATCTCAACCGGGACGCCGGGAAGCATGAAAAAATAAGTGCCCTTGTCAATGATCAGCAACCCTGGCGCAGTGCCTTTCGAATTGGAGAAAACAACCGCGCCTTCGGGGACTTCTGCCTGGGAAATATTGCTCTTCGGCATTTCCTTATAGCCGAGTGAACGGAATTTTTGTTCTACTATCCGGAGTTGATCACGGTCTACTCTCAGCGGTTTTCCGAAGTATTCGGCTACTGCATGCTTACTGATGTCATCACGCGTCGGACCAAGACCTCCGGTGCACACAATTATTTTTGCCGCGGAGCAAGCTTCTCTTACCCCCCATTGTATTTCCCGCTTCTCATCTCCAACCGTAATAGTGCGCCTGGTTTTAATTCCTATTTCAGCAAGCCTTCGGGCTATAAATGCGGCATTTGTATCAACTGTCTTACCGGAAAGTAATTCATTTCCGATTGTTATAATAACCGCACTATCGGTGGTAAGATCTTTCAAGGCGAAAACACCCGAAAAAAGAGATTAATGGGGTATTAATTGCCGATAAAATGTGGAAACAAACCTGGAAAGATGTGGATTGATTGTTGTAAAACCATATCTTACGGCGAATAATATCGAAAGTAAAAAACTAAAAATCAAGAGATTTTATGAAAATAAATTTCACAATTCGACATATATAACAACAATATGAATCGATTATTTCATAAAATCTTGAAAATCAAAATACAGCAAACGTTGGAGTAAATCCCTGCCGCTATATCATCCGTCATAATCCCCCATCCGGCGGGAAGGTATTCAAGCCTGCGTATAGGCGGCGGTTTAACAATGTCAAAGAACCTGAACACCAAAAACGCGGTAAACCAGACGACTGCCGTTTTAGGCAGACCGATGAGAGCCACGGTCATACCGGCAACTTCGTCAATATTTATCTTGCCCGGGTCCTTTCCCCATTCCGGCACAAGGGTATTTGCGGATTTGAGTCCAATGACAAATATAATTAAAGCAATCGAGATTAATACGAGAGAATGAACTTCGGGTAAAAACCACAATATTATAAGACAAAGGGCGGCTCCCGCGGTACCGGGCGCAATTGGTATGTACCCTGTAAATAATGTGGTTGCTATTAACCGGTGGAGTGAATTCGAGGGATAAGGTTTTTCAGACACTGACACGACACCTATCAGGGCGCTGCGGATTTTTCAGAATTTTGTTGGTCTCCGTTTATTGACTTTCCGATGCTTTTTGTAGATTTTTCTATTCTATTTTCATCCGGCACAACAGGAGACCGGCTGCTATCGTTATGATCAATGGCATTGCCGTTTAATCCCGGATTTAGACCTCCCGTTGCGGATTTACGTAGTGCTGAAATCATTCGAAAAGATATTACTGCCCGGTAAGCCCGCCAGAACAAGATTTTTACCGGGCGCCAGTTATCGGCAAGGTAAATAACTCCCGTAATGACAGTAAATGCGGTAACAAAAAGCATGTAATTATCGATAAATAACTTGAAACCCGGGAAAACGACTTCCGACCCGGATACGGATTCCCGGCTGTAAGGAAGATCAAGATTTATATATATAAATAAAGCATAGACAAGACCCACCTGGGTAAATGTTTTCCACTTAGCGACCATCTTTGTTGTGACAGGTTTACCATATACCATCATATATCCTCGAAGCGCAGTGATTATAATATCGCGCACGACAATGATAATCACCAATCCGAATTTGACATACTTTAGAATGGCAAACCCTATGAGCATTGCAGTGATTAATATTTTGTCCGCAATAGGATCAAGAGACTTACCCCAATTCGTTACATATCCGTATTTACGGGCAAAGTGTCCATCGTACCAATCTGTCAGAGAAGCAACAACAAAAACTCCCGTAGCCACCTGGATAGAAATTACATCGTTCATTAAAAGGAGAACAAGCGCTACCGGCGTTAATATTATCCTGAGGACAGTGAGTTGATTTGGAAAAGACATAGGATTTATAGTTTTATCGCTGCCGAATTATAAAGGACTCAATAATATGACAGTACTATAATATGAATTACTTATACCCTTAAAAAAAATAGCGGGATAGCCCGCTTGTATCCGAACAGATATTAAGAATAATAATACAATTTATTTCTTGAATGTCAAGGAAAAATTTAGTTCATTACTGCTTGGATTACATTGCAGTGAATTTGCATAAAGGTTCGTAAAAACAAAACTCTACGTTGTACTTAAATAAATGAATTCTAATTTCTCACAGAAATTGTTGCCGGGTATGGTTGTTGAGGTTTATGGGAGCTTTTACATAGTCTTTCATAGAAGCAAATATGTTTCATGCGCATTGCGCGGAAAATTCCGGAAGCTGCTTTCCGAAACGCATAACCCGATTGCTGTGGGAGATAGGGTTAAATTCTCGTATTCGGACAATAAGAACGGCGTTATCGAGGAATTAATGCCGCGCAGGAACAAAATATCACGCCCAACCAAATGGGGTCAAATCAAAGAACGGATTATTGCATCGAATGTTGACCAGCTTGTCGCGATCGTTTCCACAAAACAGCCTGTCTTAAAGACAGGGCTTATCGACAGAATTATCCTTGTCGCTGAACGTGAAAACCTGAAGTTCGTCCTTTGTATCAATAAAATCGATCTTATCAATGATGGAGAAATAAACGATATTATAGCTATCTACCGGAAGCTGCGCTACCCTATTGTGGCATCCAGTGCAGAGACGGGCGCCGGGATTGATGAATTGAAAAGTATCCTTAAAAACAAGTTTTCTGTTTTTGTCGGTCAGTCGGGTGTCGGAAAGTCTTCAATTTTAAACATTTTGCAGCCGGGTTTAAATATCAGAGTTAGGGAAATTAGCAATTACAGCAACAAAGGAAAGCACACTACTTCCTCAGTGACCGCCGTTCCATGCGATTTCGGCGGTTTTATTGCAGACACTCCCGGATTCCGGGATTTCGGTTTGTGGGGAATTAAAAAGGAAGAAATGGGATTTCTATACCGAGAATTTCGCAGGTATTCTGATAAGTGCAAGTTCAATCCGTGTTCTCATATTCATGAACCGGAATGTGCAGTCAAAGATGCATGTCAAAGAGGCGCTATTTCGGAACTGAGGTATGATAATTATGTAAGAATCTATCATTCTTATGATGAATTAGAAAAATAATCATAAATTAAACGGCAGCGGAAACATATTTTACATTTCAACGTAAGATATGTATTGGATTGCTGATTTAGTTTTTGATAGGTTTTAGAGTAGGCAGCCGGGGATTACGGCTGCTTTTTATTTGGGCATAATAGTAAAATTCGGTCTGTAGTTTTCTGTACAAACGTGTAATTGTTCCGGCAGCGCTTATAAGCTGTGTGTGACTTATAAAAATATCCTGACTTAAATGGAGGAAGTAATGAAGTCTGTAATGCTTAGTGCAGTTTTGGTCATATTAATTACTGCATGTTCCGGTGACATCACTACCCCGGGGATACCCGATACAACTCTCAATTTCAATTTTGATGTTTCCGAGAATTGGAATGTCGGGTTTTCCGACTACCCAATGGGTGAAGA
>JADFON010000111.1 GCA_022562855.1 Candidatus Zhuqueibacterota bacterium
CCTGAGTTGCGGAATCGATTCTTTCGTCGATGCTCCTGGAGGATGAACGACAATGAGTGCTATTCTCGAACTGATCGGCTCTGATGCCCAGACGCTGCTCACCCACAAATGCGAGACCATTGATAAGTCTCATCTGCACCTGCCCGGTCCCGATTTTATCGACAGGGTGGTCTCCCTCAGTGATCGACCCGTGCCGGTGCTCCGTTCGCCCCAGACCCTCTTCGACCATGGCCGACTCGGCGGAACCGGCTTTCTGTCCATCCTGCCGGTCGATCAGGGCATCGAACACACTGCGGGCGCGTCCTTCGCCCCGAATCCGATTTATTTCGACCCGGAAAACATCGTCAAGCTGGCCATTGAGGGTGGCTGCAATGCGGTGGCTTCTACGCTGGGCCTGTTGGGTTCCGTGGCCCGCAAGTACGCTCACAAGATTCCCTTTCTGGTCAAGCTCAATCACAACGAACTACTGACTTATCCCAACAAGTATGATCAGATCATGTTCGCCAATGTTGAGCAGGCTGCGGACATGGGTGCCGTCGCCGTCGGGGCGACGATCTATTTCGGATCGGACGAGTCCAACCGGCAGATTCAGGAAGTTTCCGAAGCATTCAGCTTGGCCCACGAACTGGGCTTAGCCACCGTGCTCTGGTGCTATCTTCGTAACTCCGCTTTCAAGAAAGATGGCACCGACTATCACGCCTCAGCTGACATGACCAGTCAGGCGAACCACTTGGGTGTGACCATACAGGCCGACATTATCAAACAGAAACAACCGGAAAATAACGGGGGATACCCGGCGCTCAATAAGAATTCGTCATTTGGTAAATATTCCGAAAAAATGTACACCGATCTTTGCTCCGACCATCCGATAGACTTGAACCGCTACCAGGTTATCAATAACTATATGGGCAGAATGGGCTTGATAAATTCGGGAGGATCGTCCGGGAAAAACGATCTTGCCCAAGCCGTCAAGACTGCGGTAATAAATAAACGTGCAGGCGGAATCGGACTCATAAGCGGTAGAAAAGCCTTTCAAAAACCGATGAAAGAGGGTGTGGAACTATTGAATGCTATTCAAAGTGTTTATCTTACGACTGAAGTAACCGTGGCGTAGGACGCCTGATAATTTTTAAATTAGGTTTTGTTATTCAATGCACAAATCCAAGATACAAATTCCCATTGTCGATGATATAAAGATAAATTCCGGAGATTACTTTCGGAAAGCGCTCATAAAGCCGACCGGCTTCAGGGAATACGATGTAAGGTGGTTGATCGAAAAAGAACTCAACTACCAGGGTACGATTGTGCTTGGAGCGGCTTACGGCACAATGTTACAAACCGATTATGACATCGATGATATCATTGTAGGACATGACTTCAGATATTATTCCCAAAATATAAAAAACGCATTTGTCGTTGGTCTTATGAGCAGTGGAATGAACGTATTGGATATCGGTCTTGGAGTGAGTCCATGCCTTTATTTCGCTCAGCACCATTTTAATATTAAAGGCGCCGCCATGATAACGGCAAGCCACAATGAAAACGGATGGACAGGAATCAAACTTGGATACGGACTGTCGAAAACTCTTGGACCCGAAGGTATAACGAGGTACAAGGAAATAGTTTATGCGGGGAAATTTCTTGAAAAAAAAGGAGGTTATTCAACCGATTCTACGGTTCACAATGTCTATATTCAGGATTTGGTAAAAAGAGCAAACACTAATCGCAGGCTTAAACTAATTGTCGCAACGGGAAACGGGACCGGTGGGCTTTATACCCCTGAAGTCATGCGCAGCGCTGGTCATGAAGTGATAGAGCAGCATGTAAATCTGGATTGGAATTTCCCAAATTTCAATCCGAATCCTGAAGACATCATGTTTCTAAAAGATATTGGTGAACGGGTAAGGAAGGAAAATGCAGATCTTGGAATCGGAATAGACGGAGATGGCGACAGGATCGGAATTATCGATAATGAAGGAAATTTGATTTACAGCGACAAGATCGGGCTTTTGCTTGCGCGTAACATAGCCGTTGACTACCCCGGTTCCACGTTTGTTGTCGATGTTAAATCTACCGGACTTTTCAAAGTAGACGAAGTGCTGAATGCGAATAAATGTAAAACGATTTATTGGAAAACCGGGCATTCCTACTTGAGAGCTAAAGTGCAGGAAACGGGAGCGATAGCGGGATTCGAAAAAAGCGGGCACTTTTTCTTTAACAAACCTCTTGGGATGGCATACGATGACGGTACGTTATCCGCTTTGCTTTTTTGCAATTTACTCTCAAATCAGGATAAATCCGTATCGGAACTGTTGGGAGAATTACCTCATTCCTTTCAAACGCCAACTATGGCGCCTTACTGCGATGACACCGAAAAATACAAGGTTGTCTATGAAATAACGGATGAGTTTCTAAAGGACATGGAAGAGAAAAATAAGGTTGCGGGTGTCGATATCGAGGATATTATCACGGTGAACGGGGTCAGGGTTCATTATGTGGATAAAAGTTGGGGTCTGGTAAGGGCGTCTTCAAATAAACCGTCACTCGTTGTTGTAGCGGAATCGTTTACAACAAAAAAGCGGATGTATGATATTATTGAAGATATCACTCACAGGCTGAACTCCACAGGGAAGGTAGGCAAGTGGGATCAGTATCTCCCTATGTACCAAGGGGAAGAGCAATAGTAAAATAAATCGATATGATCTTCAATATTATTAAACATTCTGTAAAATCACTCAAAACCGGCAGGATTTTTATTGCCCCGTCTTTCGAGGGCACATTCTTACAAGAACAACCACAGGACACCCCCATAGTATAAAATGTCGTTGAAATTAAACAAATTGCCATACTTTGCAGGCAGACCGGGTCCTCTATTGCTTATTATTATGGACGGGATCGGCATCGGGAAAAACGACGGCAGCAACGCTGTTTATCTCGCTAATACACCTACTCTCGACCGACTATTATTATCTCCTTCGCAGACCCGGCTAAAAACTCATGGACCTTCAGTTGGTATGCCCGGTGAAGACGATATGGGAAATAGTGAAGTAGGGCATAATGCCATCGGGGCAGGGAGAGTATTCGACCAGGGGGCAAAACTTGTCAACCTCGCAATCGAGTCAGGCTCAATTTTCCGGTCAGATCATTGGCGCGAAATCATAAGAAGAGGTAAAAGCGGAGCAGTCGTCCACTTTATCGGACTTCTTTCAGATGGAAATGTCCATTCACACATCGATCATTTGTTTGCGCTCATAAAGGAATGCGCCGCAAATAACATACATGATGTAAGGGTACATACACTAACCGACGGCAGGGACGTTGGAGGGAGATCAGCTTTATCTTATCTGAAACCGACGGAAGAACTCCTGAAGACTCTTTCCGGCAATAAAGGTCTGGATTATAAAATTGCATCCGGGGGCGGACGAATGAAAGTCACAATGGACAGGTATAACGCTGACTGGAGCATCGTTAAAAGGGGGTGGGAGGCTCATGTGCACGGCATAGGGAGAAAGTTCGGGTCAGCCTCTGAGGCAGTGCAGACATACTACGATGAAGACCCGCAGACCAACGACCAATATCTCGATCCATTTGTCATAACGGATGAATACGGGGAACCGGTCGGAAAAATTTCAGATGGAGATGCAGTTGTTTTTTTCCATTTTCGGGGTGACAGGGCAATTGAATTATCAAAGGCGTTTGAGAACAAGGAATTCAACGAATTTGACCGTGGGAAAGTACCGGACGTGTATTATACGGGAATGCTGGAATACGACGGAGATTTAAAACTCCCGGAGAAATATCTGGTTCCTCCTCCGGCTATCGACAGGACAGTTTCAGAATATCTATGCGCAGAGAAAGTCACATCGTTTGCTATTTCCGAAACCCAGAAATTCGGGCATGTTACTTATTTCTGGAACGGCAACCGTTCGGGATACATTGACGAGTCTCTCGAAACGTATGTCGAAATTCCGTCTGACAAAGTTCCTTTCGACCAAAAACCGAATATGAAGGCGTTTGAAATTACAGAAAAGACAATTGAATTACTCAAATCGGGAAAATACCGATTCGGCAGGGTCAATTTTCCAAACGCGGATATGGTAGGGCATACAGGCGTCATAGATGCCACTGTTACTGCGGTAGAAGCGGTTGATAAGTGCGTTGGAGAACTGCTCGAAGTCATAGCGAAAATCCACGGAATAGCAATCGTGACAGCCGACCACGGCAACTCGGACGAGATGTATATTATAAAAAACGGCGAGAAAGTCATAAAAACTTCCCATTCACTTAATTTAGTGCCATTTCATATTGTAGATCCTCACTTCCAGGGTGAATACAAATTGTCTCAAACTGCGGACACCGGTCTACCGGGGTTGACACATATAACCGGCACTATCCTGAACCTCCTGGGATATGAAAATGTAGCGGATTATGACGACTCGTTGATCGAATTTTATTGAGATTATTGGAATTAAGCGTCACTTATTTTGTGATACGCCAAAGAATTGAAATCATTTCATTTTTTTATTTAATTCCACAAAAAAAAATGTTATATTCTTCAAGACCAAACAACCCAAATTTGGTCATTAGGGGCGGAGACCGTTGCACACGGTTCTCTTCCTCGAAAAGTATTAAGGGCGATACAATAGGTAGTTTCTAATATTTTTCATATTTTCCTTACATTGTTTCCACACTATTTTTTTTAGGAATAACTGAATAGAGTTCTTTTGAACCTGATCAACATCTTTTTAAGGATAGTTTACTACTTAGAAATCCGAGTTATTTCTGATGTGGTTGGACTTTAAACGACTACTATGTGTTATTTGTTTTTCAGACATTGATTATTTCATGATAATCATGATAATAAAGACGTACGGAAAATCCGTGTAATTAAACCGTTTTAGGGAGATGGGGAAATGAGCGATAGTGCAACTGTGAAAAATCTTAATTTGGAAGAAGCCGGGCTGACATCATGGAAAGAAGTGTATCACAATCTTTCTTATGATGATCTTTTTGAGCACGAGATGGATCCTTCGCTTGAAGGTTGTGAAAGGGCGGTATTGACAGAATTTGACGCTGTCAATGTAGATACGGGGAGGTTTACCGGTAGAACGCCGAAAGACAAGTATATCGTTAAGGAACCCTCCTCCCAGGAAAATGTTTGGTGGAAGACCCCCGATACAAAAGGCTCCGACAATAAGCCTATCGATTTGAAAACGTGGGAGCATTTGAAGCAAAATACTCTGAATCAGTTGAATGGAAAGAAATTGTACGTTATGGACGGTTTTTGCGGTGCAAATCCTGACACCCGCCTGAACATCCGTGTCATAACGGAAGTAGCCTGGCTTGCTCATTTTACAAAAAATATGTTTATCCGCCCGACCGAAGAAGAACTGAAAGATTTTAAACCCGATTGGACAATTCTGCACGGATGCAAAACGACGAACAAACAGTGGAAAGAGATGGGTCTCAATTCCGAAGTTTATGCAGCATTCAATATAGCTGAGAAAAAAGTGGCGCTTGGCGGGTCATGGTATGGCGGTGAAATTAAAAAGGGCATTTTTTCAATAATGAATTTTATGCTCCCTTTACGAGGGATTGGATCGTTCCATTGTTCCGCAAACATGGGCGAAAACGGGGACGCCGCCATGTTCTTCGGATTATCCGGAACCGGCAAGACGACACTGTCTACCGACCCGAATAGAAAGCTTATAGGGGACGATGAACACGGCTGGGATGACGACGGTATTTTTAATTTTGAGGGTGGCTGTTACGCAAAATGCATCAACCTGACAAGAGAAAACGAACCTGAAATCTACGATGCAGTAAAAAGAGATGCGCTCCTCGAAAACATTGTAGTGGATGAAAATGGTAAAGTGGACTATACATCGAGCGCCAAGACGCTCAATACGAGAGTTTCTTATCCGATGTATTTTATCAAGAACATCGTTAAACCTGTCTCAAAAGGCGCTCATCCAAAAAACATCCTTTTGTTGACCTGCGATGCTTTCGGAGTCCTGCCTCCGGTTTCGATTCTCGACAGGGATCAGGCGTTATACCAGTATTTGAGCGGTTACACTGCAAAAGTTGCCGGAACCGAACTTGGAATAACCGAACCTGTGGCAGTATTTTCTTCATGTTATGGCGCTCCATTCCTGACGCTGCATCCTTCATGTTATGCCGATATACTCGAGAAAAAGATGGTACAACACAATTCCAGGGCATATCTCGTGAACACCGGGTGGTCCGGCGGAGGATATAACGAAGGGCAGAGATTGTCGATAAAAGCAACCAGAAATATCCTGGACGCAATATTTGACGGCTCGATTGAACAGGGAGAAACCGAACTGATTCCGATATTCAACCTGAGAATCCCTACATCAATAAACAAAGTTGATTCGAATTTGTTAAACCCGAAAAATACCTGGAGAAATAAAGACGAATACGATAAAGCAGCTCGAAAACTGGCTCAAATGTTTATAGATAATTTTAAGTTTTTTACCGATACGCCGAGAGGGAAAGAACTGGAAAAAG
>JADFON010000112.1 GCA_022562855.1 Candidatus Zhuqueibacterota bacterium
TAATACGTATGGAAACATTTAGAGTTTTTGCTATTATCCTCAAGAACACGACAGGTACATGCGCCGTCCACTGACCCTATAACGGGGGCAGGCCCCGAAAAAAAGGGACAGGCAGGTATAAAGCGGTCAACGATACCGGATTGTGCATGTACGTTCGTTTCTTTTTCGGAATTTTAAATTTCGTTTATTAACCCCGTTATGCCGTACCGCACAAAAAACCACACCAGATAAAACAATAAAATTTTCATGAGCCAAAAACTTTTGTCAGAAGATATGAAGCGGTCTACATCATATGTTAGTTTTTCTGTTTCGGCTCAGTTCCCCGATATACGTTTGGTATAATCTTACCCCGTCATTTTTTTCCGGGGTTCAAAAGTAGATTTACTTATAGGAATATATTCTAAATTTTTATATGATACTCTTTTTTTAAATCGCGATAAAAAACACTAAAGAAAAGTTTGAATTATTCTAAATCAGTGTGAGTATAAATAATTTTAAAATTAATGTCAAGAAAAAAATTTAATCTTTTGAAATTTTTTGTATTAGTTTTAGCTTGAGATTATGCGATGAGCGCAAGATATTTTAGCAATATTTTAATTTTCTAATAGTGGAAACGTATTTGAAAATCGTTGGTAAATTTAAGTGAGAAGCATTCTATTCTCCAGTTTTTCGTATCAAAATATTCTTGTGTATTCAAAAAATTGTAAGTATCTTTCGACAATTGAAAGCATATTAACAGGAGTACTAATGAAAATACGAAATTCAATTATTTGTATAGTGCTGGCTTTTACTTTTTTCCCGCATAGCGCTTTTTCGCAGGGCAGATTGAAATTCGCATTGGATATAGCAAAGTTCAGGGCAAAAAACGGGCTGACCTATCTTGAAATTAACACTTCCATTCCGAGAAATATTTTAAAATATGAGCTGGTAGAAGACAGACTGGAAAGTAACTTCGAAATTGAAGTGAAAGTTTTTATGGGTGAAACGGAGATCTTTAACGAAACTTATCTGAAAACTGCGATTGCTGGCAACTTAGCTGAAATTGACGACACAGAGAAGATTCTGAACAGGGTCAAGCTCTATATGAAAAAGGGCGAATATGACCTGAAAGTAAAGGTAACCGATCTTGGCGCGCAAACAACTTCCGAGTTGGTCATACCCGTTTCAGTGGATCCATCCGACTTTGAAGGATTTGCTTTGAGCGATATTGCTTTGGCGACATCTATTCAAAAATCTACAACTGAAAACGAATTTTACAATAACGGTTACATGGTTGTTCCGAATCCTGAGGGGATTTTCGGAAATGAGCTGCAGCTTCTTTATTTTTACACAGAGATATATAATTTAAAATTTGAAAGTCCTTCTGACGCGGCGACGTACAATGTTTCTTACTTCATTACTTCGGGTACAGGGGAAATTGTAAAAACATACCCTCCGAAAACCCGAAAAAAACCGGGCGATTCAAGCATCGAGGCAGGCAGGATAAGCGTCAGGGGATTCCAATCGGGGAGATATAATTTACATCTCAAGATCGTGGACAATGAATCGGGCGATACGGTAGAAAAGCAGAAGGAATTTTACATTTTGACCAATAATGCAGCTGCAAATGTTACCGGTGTCACTACCGGCGCAACACTCCAGGAAAGAATCGCGATGGAAGAGTCACAGCTTGCCAATATGGATGAGGATGCCTTGAAAGAATTTTTTGAACAAATGGTTTACGTTACTAACAACGATGACAAAAATGCATTCAAATCTTTTGCGCTGCCGGAGAAGAAAAGAATGCTTGCCGTGTTCTGGGCGGAAAGGGACCCTCAACCGGAGACACTTGTCAATGAATTCAAACAGGAGTATTTTGCGAAAATTACGTATACCAACAATCAATTCAGAGAATTCAGACCGGGATGGAAAACCGACCGGGGCAAAATACATATCAATTACGGGAAACCGGATTTTGTTGAATATTTTTCCAATACTGCCGGTATGAAACCTCACCAGATATGGTATTATTACGACTCTACAATTGAGACCACCGACAGAGTTTTACAATTTATATTTGCCGACATGAGACAGGCTAATGTTTACGATCTAATTCATTCTACTGCGGTAAGAGAAATGCATAATGAAGATTGGAGGGAATTAATTATAAAGTAGAATACGTGTTGCAGATTATCCACGATTATTTTCTTATCGTAATCTTTCTTGTTGAGGTTGATTTTTCACCGCTGACCTTGTCTTCCACGGAAATTGTTATGTTGGTATTCATTTCCGGCAGGTTGCTGATATCAAGGGCAATAAGCTCGTGAACTATTGTCTTATTTCCTCTTCTTTGTTCGGTAACCGATATTTTCTCGACACCACCGCCCGTAAAAAGTCCGCCGATTTTTTTGAATAACCCGGTTACGGTACCGGAATTCGATTTATCCCTTTCAATACTATACTCTATATCATACCTGGTTGTATTGTTCCGGTCAAGGCTCAGATTATATATCTCGAAATACATTACCAATTGCTGTGATTTATATAAATACGAAAACGGGTACGGTTTCATTGTGAGTTGTTTCCGTGTGTCCGTATCGGTAAATTCTGCCTGCCTGGTTCCGGTCGATATTCGGATGTCGCTTATCATCAGACTATCCGCACTGTAGTCTTTGATAGTAATTTCCGGCTGATAGATGCCGAGAAGCGGTGTGTTTTCCTGGATTAACTGTATTCCAAAAGTATAATCGCCGGGTCTGAGTTCAAGGATCTCCATGTTCAATACATATTGGTCTTTGTTGTCATCACGCGACCGCGCCAGTTGACTGTACGTGATTTCGTCACTCCTTGCGAAATTCGAATCGAGAGCGACGACGTGTGATTCTACATAAACCGACGGAGACTCCTCAATCTCACTAAATTGAAGATTTTCAAGCGGTATACCGATGTATACTTCAATGTCTGTTTTGCCGTCTTCGCCTTTGAACTGCGAGTACGACCAGGGAAAATCAAGCGGTTTTTCTTCAAAATCGAGAATAAAATTTTGAGAAGGGGCGTTCGCAATAGCAATTGTGCGGAGCTCACTGTTGGAATAAGCAATCCTGTACGGCATAATTCCACGTGAAGAGGTAAATTGATACGTCAAATACTGGTCAATCCGAACATATTGCCACAATTCACTTAGTTCTCTGTCATCGGAAGTAAAACTCCTGTACCTCGGTTCTCCGAATTTTATATAAATCTCACCCCGGTCGTCGTATCCCCGGTAGTTTTTTTCATCAAATATTGTCTTCGCATACATGACGCGCCTGAAGTGTTCCAACAGGCGTTCGTTATCCTTAGTCATCACGTTCGGATCGTTTTTTCGCCAGAAACCGGCGATGTAGGTTCCCCGTTGTTCGAAAGGCAGAGAATCATATTCCTCCCGTTCTATATCTGTCAGGACCCACTTGAAGTCCCGGAAGATGTCATTCAGAAGATCGCGGTTGTCCAATTCGTCAAGCCCTTCGAGATAAGTTCTTGTGGCGTCCTCTAACTGACCGGTATTGAAATAAGTAAGACCGATGTAAATTTTTGCCGGGTTGTGATTTTTGTTTAACCGGAGTTCCTTTATTAGATAGTCTTCCGCTTCTTCATAGCGCCCAAGTTCGTAATGTGCTTTTCCAAGTAAGAAATGAGTTTCCGGGAAAAAGGGTTCTCTTTTTATCAGGTCTTCCAGAACAATTATTGCGTTGTCAAAGTTTTTCCCTTTGCTCTTAGCGGCGTCGGCTTTTTCCATGTGGGCTTCGGCAATATGCAGAACGGCTTCATGATAGGTAGAGTCTATACTCAATGCTTTTTCAAATTCTCTTATCGATTTTGAATAATTGTCTGAATTTGTTATTCTCCTGAATGCCCCAAGAAGCGACAGGTAATTAGCGCCTTTTTTCAGATAAACCAATCCGAGACCATTATGAGCCGGCGCTTGGAGATCGTTTATTTTGAGAGAAGATTTGAAAACCGCCTCCGCCGAATCGAGATTATCGTACTCGATGAGTATTCTGCCGAGACCATTGAGAGCACCGGTGTCCATTGGATCAACGTTCAACCGTTCCATGTACATACGATAATCGGGGGCAAACCGCATTTCCTTTCGGAGTTTCAGACCCTCTTCAATAAATAACAGACTGTCGGATACTTCGTCCTGGATAAGCGCAGCTCCCCGTGAGGGCATCGATATTAACATGACTACCGCTGCCAGGAAGGTAATTACTAAATTAAATAGACGATCTTTGGCTTGATTCATTCTTGTATAATTCTTTCCAGAGATTGTTTGTTGGCGGAAATACGTTTTAAAGATTTCTCAGCCTGCCTGCCCCGAAGTAGGGCCTGCCCCGTAGTAGGGCTTGCCCCGTAGTTGGGCCTGCCACTCTGTGGCTCCGTTTTTCGGAGGCTTCGTTCGTCACGTAGTGATCCCTTATGGGAAAATGACATTTTCTAAAGTCGAATTATTAATAAATCAGGATTTTCGACGATTTTTCGACCGTTTGACCGGTGCGCAAATCGGTTATTGTAATCGTAAGGTTATATTCTCCAACATCGGTTATGGAATGTTGAATCGAGAGGATACGTTTATCGGTACTTCCCACGGTGGTAATTTCGGATGACACTGTTATCCTGTTTTCTTCTGTTTCACTTCCGAGTAATCTTGACAATATCCCCTTCTTTTCCTCTACCGGGTAGAGTGAATACTCAATCCGGTACCGGCTTTGGTCTTGTTCATTAGCCGAAAAAAGATTGTAAATCTCGAAGTAAAAATATACGGGCTGTTTTTGCGCAAACCGGTGATAAGGATTTGCCAGTATATCGAGATTCTCTCTTGAAGGAAGCGCCTCCGGTTGTGTCAGCCGGATATTATCCGCAATGAGTATATCGCTGATTTGCAGGTCTCCGCCGGTGAATGATTCGACAATCAATGTGCCGCGAAAAGTTCCCGTGTTGCCGGACGCCGGGTCGACAAGTTCAACAGCGAGATTGTACTCGCCTTCGTCAAGCTCAAGAACCCGGTCGAGTGTGAAAAACCGGTCTGTGACCGATTCAACTGCGGTTTCATTGAACCTGAGATTTATCGTGTCGATATGTTCCTCTATTTTATCCCAGTCTTTGTCAAACAAAAAGACACCATGTTTCAGCGACCCTGTCAACTCACCCATTCTGTCGGGGGCGGGATCAAGTTCGATGTCGTTTAACCGGGAACTGTAATATACCATAACATCGGTTTTATCTTCATTTCCGCGGAATTGAACAATGTCGACAGGGAATGAGAACATCCTCCCTTTCGGCTTGTATGTGTAGAGATCATTGTATTGTTTGAACAATTCTTTCTCGTCCGGAAAATCGGGCTCCATTGTTTCCCTGGTATGTAGTTCGAAAATTTCTGATATTTCTGTAAATTGGGTAGTAAATTCAATTGAAAAACCATCGTAATACCAGTACCGATATTTATGATAAGCAGCTGAAAACAATCCCTTTTTTATCACTTCTCTAATCCTGTTCGGTCTGCCGTATCGTATCCATATCCTTCCCCTGTCTGTTTTCCATCCCGGCAGGTTTCTTTCCGGTACGGAGAACCGCAGGTTTGCTTCCGCTACCCTTCCGTAGTGCTCGAGTTCCCGTTCATTGTACGGTGTTAAAAACAACGGGTCTTTCGGTTTCCAGAAGTTTTCCTCTGCAACTACCTGAAGTGTTTTTGTCATTTTCCATAGATCAAGATCGAAAAACGGATGCACATAATCGACACTTTCAAATATTTCCCGTTCATCGGGTGTCATTAGTTTTTTAGCGGTTTGATAATACATGTTCGATGTGTCGTGTTCCCCTTTAAGAGCGTAACCCAACCCGAGAAACAAGTTGGCGTCTTTGTCGTCATCGTAGAGGGCTATTATAGTCTTAAACATTTCAATAAAGGTGTCGTAATCCCCAGCTTCCAGCGTGATCTTTCCTTTCCTGAATAAGGCTCCCCTGTTTTTGAAATCGAGATCAAGAATCCGGTCGTTCATGTATAACGCACCTTCGTACTCCTGCATAGCGAACCCACTGAAACCGCGTTCGGAACGGTACATCCATTGATCGAATTGATCTGCATAAAATAAGGCAAGTTTTTCCATTACCGATACGTCTTCCGGATCCAATTCTAAAATATTTCCGTATATTCTGCCGGATTCCAATTTGTATTTTTGCTTTTTGCGAACGTCCCCAAGCGCATGAAGATATTTCGTATTCTCCGGATCGATCTTCAAAGCATCTTCAAGCGCATACTGCGCCCTCATTCTCGCATTTATCGAACTCTTTACCGAATCAACCGCCATGTAACACAACCCTATTGCATAGTGCGCATCGGCAAATTTTCTGTCCTTGCCGACTGCTTTGTCGAATAGTTTGATAGCGGCTTTGAAATCGCCTGACTGCTGCAGGGCGA
>JADFON010000113.1 GCA_022562855.1 Candidatus Zhuqueibacterota bacterium
GAGAATATCAGAAGCGCCTCTGCAATTTTTTTTGCAACATTGACAAAATACAAGAAAAGAAGGAATTGTACAAAATAAACAATCCCCTTTTAAGAGGGAGATTTTTGTTAATTTCCAATGTAAATAGCGTTTCGGATGTCTTTACAGTTGGTATCACCCCTGATATATCCTCCGGCTCAGGGCGATTTTATCGCACATGATTTCGACTGCCATCATGAGTGAGTCGTGCAAACCGGAACCTTTGCTGTAGTCAGCCACCGCAAGGTTTGCAACCCTGCCATCTTCAACAAAGCCCCATGCCTGTCTCCATTTTTCACGTTTATTCCGGTCGTAGACCCCGATTGCTATTCCCTGATTTTTCTGTATAAGCGAAAAACAGGGAACGTCGGTAAACCCGTCGCCGACAAATATCATCCGGTTAAACGGGATCCGGTAATCATCCGGTTGGAGCTTCTTATTGACCTCAAACGGTTTGCCGGTGTATTCCCTGCCGATAATACCTTTAGATATTTGGAACAGGAACCGGGTTTTATCGGTAAAGCTCACAATGTTTTTCGGAAAAACAATCTCGCCGCTGTCCGAATAATGAAAATTACTTGCCCAGATTTGTGTGAAGTTTCCCTTGATCCGTGTGTTCCCGACAATATCTCCGATACCCGTACTGATAATATAATACTCGATCTCGATCTGCACCTTTTTGTCTGAAGCAATTTCGTCCGCATGCTTCCGCAATTTCTGAAAAATCTGTGTGGCGCCCGGGTAAAAAGTTACCTTTTTTCCCCATTCTCTGAATGCCTGGCGTGTGAATTTTCTATCCGGCTGGTTTTCATTCGATGATTTGACCATCTGGTAAAGATAAGCGGGAACCGGGTCCCAGCCTTGATTAACCAACGCATCGACTTTTTCCCTCCAGAACCGTTCTACGTCGATACCCATTTCATCAAGAAACCCGCTTGTACTGTCGGGAGCAAGCGTGTCATCGAAATCGAAAATTAACGCTATAGTGTCTTTCATCTCTTGTTGACTCTATTTTGTTTACAATTTCCGTTGCGTCAGGACTTCCCCGAAGGGGCGGCTTTCTGCCGCAGTCCTTGACGCGAAATAATCTAAGCAATTTCATTTGCATGTCTTAATAGAATATTCATTGTTTCTTCATTAACCCTTCCCAGATAATATTCAGCGCTTGAATATTTCCACTCAACCGAATTAGAAACCAATCCTCTTTTAACAGGATTATTATGAATATAATTAATTTTTGTTAACAGAACACTCTTGCTTATTATCAATTGTGCATCAAATCTATCCTGCCATACTTTGTATTTCTGACCACCTTTAACGTACACCAGTTTCTCAATTATATCAACTCTTTTATCTTCTTCCAATTTTTTCCTGATTTTTACGGACGTATATTTCTTAAAATCACGCATCAATCCTGAAACTTCCGTCTTGTTATTGTAGAAAATGATTAAATGAATATGATCAGGCATTAAAACATATGCTACGAGATTGGCATCGTATTTATTTAAACAATATTCAAGCGACCTCAAAATAAGGTCATAATAAGAATCGTGTAAAAGCAACTTAATCCAATCTTTAAATGATGTAGTCAAAAAGAAGCAATTGTAATTCAATAGTATGTTCCTATTTCGAGTACTCATTTTATAGATGATATTTAGCTGAAAAAGCTGATACTAGCGTCAAGGACTGAAGTCCTGACGCCACAAAATATAGGTAAAATAAGAAATAAATCGACAAAATAATAATGTAAAACAAGAAGTATCGTTGGTTTCAAATAGGAATATTATCGCCTATTTTCTGAAAAAGTAGGTGAGTTTTGCGAGGACAGTGCGGTTTTGCATGACTGTGTTTCCGGTCCCAACCAGGGTTTGCTGGTTAAGAACGAGATAAAAATCACTTGCCGGGCTGTAGGTATACCGCAGGAGGATATTACCTGAGACCCGGTCGTTGCCGTCAAAACGTGGATTCAATTTATCGCTGAACCATTGAAGGTATGCTTTAACAAAGAAATCGGGGTTAAATGAGTAGGTGATTCTCGTTGTAAAGGTGTTAGTATGAAATTTTCCTCCGGGAAACACCGATTCGTCTACAACCCTCGAAGGCAGGTCAATCTGGCTATATCTGTAATTGACGGTCATAAGCAGTTTGTTATAAGCGGCAAGATTACCGTTTATGCTGCCGCCCACAGAGGCGCCTGTCCAAAAGTCGCTATAGTTCAAACCGATGGAACCGCCAATGTTGCGTGTTGATCCGCTGTTGTAATTAACGCTATACCGCATAGTTGTGTAATCGCCCAGCGGAATCATAAAACCGTCTCGTATTGCCCAGTTAAAGTCGAGGAATTCAAAATCGCGGTTTACGTTGAATCTAAAACTCGATGTGTTGTTAAAATTTATGGCAAAGATTCCACCGCCGCCTTTGTTCAATACCCGGTTACTCATGTCTGTCTGGTAATTACCATTGAGCGTGTAGTTCAATTTCCTGATCGACGCCCATCGTTCCGGTCTGGGAGAGTATGTTATCTTGCCATTAGTCCGTTTAAAACCCGTTCTCCTGATAAAACCCATCTCCGGGTTGAAGGAATCCTCGATATCCAGGAAAGTAGCGTTATACTGCCAGAGGTCCGACTGCCAATTGAATCCTGCAGTTCCTGCAAAATTGTTTCTTTTTCCGCTTGGTCTGCCTTCCTCGTCAGGTGAAAATGTACCTGCTCCAACCACAAACAACGAAAAATTTCGGCTGAGTTTGAAATCGGTGTCGATGCCGAATGAGCGGTTGTAAGAACCGTCGATTTCCTGTTTATTCAGGATTATGGCGCCGATAGTTGAACGGGAAAACACATCCTGTTTTATTCTTATGACACTGAAATTAGTCTGTGGAATTGCCGAAGATTGTCCGTCAAATTTCGTTTTCTCTGTTTGGATAGACATAACGCCAAGTGTAGTTTTTTTGCCGATTTTCCCCTGTAAACGGGCTCCGGCTAAAATCGGCACAAAATTGCCACCGGATATTCCGATTCTACGGCTATAGAACAGCTGCATATGCCCAAAACGAAAAGTCTCCGCACCCTCCAGGAAGAACTCGCGTTTTTCGGGAAACGAGAGGCTGAATCTTGTGAGATTCACCTGTTCCCGGTCAGCCTCGACCTGTGCAAAATCGGTATTGTAGGTAAAATCAGCGGTCAAAGTGGACGTCAGGCTCTTTTTGAAATCCACACCGAAGTCGCCAAGCTCGTTTTCGACAAAATCGTCTCTTTGGACGCCGCCTGTTATAAATGGCTTGATTTCGAGGTTGCCGCCTTGTTTCAGGTTTCTCAAACCGGTTAGCTCACCGGCTTCGGAGATTCTGAACTGCCCAAGACGTCCGGCGTAGAGAGGTATCAATCTCCAGTAGGTGTCTTCGTTTTTTCTCTTGATGCTGCGGACTATGGTCAGCCCCCATACCTGCTCTTCATCTTCAGAAAACCGCAGCGTCTGCCAGGGTATTGCAATTTCGACATACCAGCCTTTTTCGTCAATCGAGGTTTTGCATTTCCACACGCCGTCCCATTCACGGTTAAATTTTCCATCCTCTGTTATTGTACCGTCAAGCCTCAGACCAAGCGGGTTTGTCGTAAAAGAAAAAGCGTTTCTGCTGTCGTGAAACGTGTCGAAAAACAGATCGAAATAATCGTCTTTGGATAACATCCCGTCCCGCCTCATCTCGGTTGCTCTTATTTTGTCGGGTTCAGAGTCGAAGCAGCGTGCCCCGATATACAGGTAGTCATCGTCGTACATTATTGCCACTTCCGTTTTTTCGCTTGCCGGAACCCCGAAAGGTTCGCGAGCAAGAAAATCCCCTTGAAACTCAAATTGCTGCCAGGCTGCATCGTCGAGCTTACCGTCAATCCTGGGAGCATCCGTTATGTACATCGCTTCCATAGTCCTGCGGTCGGAGTGAGCCTCCGGAATCAATTCCGCATTTGCATTGGCTACTCTGCGGGGGGGATCACTCCCCTGCAGAAGGGAAGCTATGTTTCTCCCTTCCTTTGTGTATTGTTCGCGCAGGCTCCAGGTTTGGTCACCGGACATGTTAATATAATAAGGAATAATTACGCCACCCGTCGGGGTTCCAAATCCGTTCGCAGGTTCGTCCCAGAAAAAGTTTCTGACACTATTTGGAGGTATGGAAATCGTAGATTTGTATTCGTAGAGAACCGGTTTTGCCTCGTCATGAAAATAGAGCAGCAACCACATGTGAACGCCGGTTATCGCTTCTTCGCCGGAGTTTTCAAAATCGTAGTAAGTTCTAAAACCTCCGCCTGTATTTAATCTGATAAGTTGATCGCTGATTTTAAATGGTGCATTATTATAATCAAATGTAGCAATCTCAAGAAAGCCGTTTTGACCAAAAGCGGGGTTAAAGGCAGATAGGATTATTGAAAATAACAGAAAATACGGAGAAAAACGTAAACTTCGTTTCTGTTGCGGCTTTAGTGCGGAAATATTCGACAACATATGTTATCCCATAAGATCAATCATTAGTCGTGTTAACATTTTCAGGTCATTTGCGAAAAAAGTAGGTAAATTTAACAAGCGCAACACGATTCTGATTTATTGTACCGCCGGGTCCGATAAGACTTTGCTGGTTGAGCACCAGGAAAAAATCGCTCCCCGGGCTGTATATATAACGTAAAATAATATTGCCGGATGCACGGTCCCTGCCCTCGAGTACGGGCGATAATGTATCATTATA
Organism: Candidatus Zhuqueibacterota bacterium; assembly: GCA_022562855.1. GTDB lineage: Bacteria > SM23-31 > SM23-31 > SM23-31 > SM23-31 > JADFON01. Next base: position 4,753 of record JADFON010000113.1, read on the forward strand.
CCACTGCATATATGCCTTTACAAACAGATCGGGGCTAAAGGAATAACTTATTCTCGTGGAAAATGAATTAGTATGGAATTGTCCCGGGTTGATTTTGACAAGATTGTAGCTGTAGTTCAGGTTGACTAATAAACTGTTAAAGGCTTTCAGGTCTGCATTTATACTTCCGCCTACTTTGCTTCCATCGAAATACTCACCACCGTTTACGTTCAACCTGGCGCTCAACACTTTTGTCCGGTTTGTATTATAACTCAACCTGACATTGCTGTTTTCATATCTTCCATACGGGATAACATATCCTTCACGGATGTCCCAGTCATTTTCGAGGAATTCAACTTCCTTTTCAGCATTAACACTGAAGCGTGAAGTATTTTCAAAACTTATATTGAAATCGGCTTTGATCTTCCTGTTGACCATCCTGTTGCTGCCGTCGGTTTGATACTCACCGCTGGTCGAGAATCTGAAATTTCTTATAGACGCCCATCTTTTCGGGCGGGGCGACCAGGTTACTTTACCCTGGGTGCGTCTGATATCGGTCCTTGTAATAAATCCCATTTCAGGATTAAAGTCCTTTTCAATATCTAAGAAAGACGCATCGTATTGCCATGTTTCCGACTGCCATTTGAACCCGATGTTTGCGGCAGAATTGTCAATCAGTTTATCAGACAAACCGGGAGCCGACGGAGAAAATGAACTTGCTCCGACCAGGAAAAACGACAAATTGTTGTTAACAGGAAAATTTGAATCAAAACCCACAGACCGGTTATATCCTCCGCCGGATTCTTCTTTGTTAAGAAACATAACGCCGACAGAAGATCGCGAAAAAAGATCCCGCTTCAATCTGACTACACTATAATTTGTCAGAGGCGTGAACGATTCTTCCTCGTCATCATCAATCGACGTAACTTCTTCTGTTTGTATAGACAGTAGACCAACAGTAAATTTTCCCACTTTCCCGTTAATCTTTCCACCTCCAATAATGGGAATAAGGTCTCCGCTTGATATCCCGATTCTCCTGCTGTGAAACAACTGAATATTTCCCGCCTGCGGACGAAAACCTCCCATGTTACTGCCGGTTGTAGCGCCAAAGTTAAACGTTTCCGCTCCTTCCAGGAAGAAATCACGTTTCTCCGGAAAAAACAGGCTGAACCGGGTAAGATTTACCCGCTCCTGGTCTGCTTCAACCTGCGCAAAATCGGTATTGTAAGTAAAATCCGCAGTCAATGTCGACGTAAGATTGTATTTTAGGTCCAATCCGAGATCGCCCAACTGTTCGGTTAGATCGTCGGTTTGCCGGTCCCGTTGAATGCCGCCGGTTACGAATGGTTTGAGTTCTATGTTATTTCCCATCTTCAATCCGTTGAATCCCAATATTTCACCGGCTTCAGACATCCTGTATTTGCCGTTTCTGCCTGCATAGCGTGGGATTAGCCTCCAGTAATCATCCTCATTTTTTCGTTGTATCTTGCGCACAAAGTTAGCTCCCCAGACTACGCCGTCGACCTCCTTGAAGCGCAGCGTCTGCCACGGGATAGCCACCTCCGCATACCAGCCCTTTTCATCTATTGACGACTTGGTTTCCCATACACCGTCCCAGTCCCTGTTTGTGATTCTGCCCTCATCGCTAACCGTACCGTCAACACGGATGCCAAGCGGATTC
>JADFON010000114.1 GCA_022562855.1 Candidatus Zhuqueibacterota bacterium
AAGGGCGAAGGCGTGCTTGCAGTACCGACGGACGCGATTATCAGCGAGGATGGAAATGCATATATATACATTGTAAACAGCGGTATGGTGGTGGAAAAGGTTCCCGTCTCACCGGGTATCGTTGACGGGGAATGGGTCGAAATACAAGGTGAGGTTTCAGCGGGTGCGAGTGTAATCCTCGAAGGTCACAATAAAGTAGTCGACGGCACAAAGGTGACCGTTATATCATAGCAGTGAGTTTTGCAAATCTCATATACAGATACTGAACAGGCACCAAAAAAAGGGCGCAGGCACCAAAGAAGGAACAGACCCGAACAGATACTTATGCAACACGCTCAATTTCATAGAGGACCTTATTCATGTTTATAACAAAACTATCGGTTGAACGCCCGGTACTTATGACGATGTTTGTGATGACGTTTGTGATATTGGGATTGTTTTCATTCACGGATCTTGCTATCGATCTCTTTCCCCAGGTTGATTTTCCTTTTATAACGGTTAGAACGATCTATCCCGGATCGGGTCCTGCTGAGATCGAGAATCTCATTACAAAGCATATCGAGGAAGAAACAAGCGCAATAAACGGAATAAAGACTATTACCTCAACCTCGATCGAGGGAATTTCCATAATTGCGATCGAATTTGAGGTCGGCACCGATATCGACGTTGCGGCAGCCGATGTGAAGGACAAGGTCGAAATCGCCAAATCGAGACTGCCTTTGGAGGCTGAGGAGCCTGTTATACTCAAGTTCGATATCGGCGCCCAGCCGGTTATGGATCTTGCTATTTCGAGTCCGAGACCGCTTAATGAATTATTCGATCTCACAGAAGACGTGGTAAAACCTGAATTGATGAAAATTCCGGGTCTTGCCTCGATAAATATTCTTGGGGGCAAAGAGAGGGAGATCAGGGTCGAGTTAAACAGGGAACTGTTGAAAGCTCAGGATCTCAGTATTCTTGACGTGGTTATGGGACTCAGCGAAGCAAACCTGAACCTTCCAAGCGGACACATAACCGAACGGAGAAAAGAATACACTATCAGGGTTTCCGGTGAATTCGAGACGGTGGACGACATTAAAAACATCTATATTCAAGATTCTTCTGACAGAAAAGTACGGCTGCGGGACATCGCAACTGTTTTTGACGATTTCAAGGAGCAGAGACAACTCGCACGATTTAACAATATTTCATCTATAGGAATCTCGCTCATTAAGAGGTCGGACGCTAATATTGTGGAAGTCACCGACTTTGTCAAAGACAACCTTGAAACGATTGCGGCGCTTCTTCCATCCGACGTTGTAATTCAAATCGCAAGCGATAATTCCAACTTTATCCGTGATTCGATAAGCGAAGTTGTGAATAATATGGGTATCGGTATACTCCTGACAGCGCTTATTCTTTTTCTATTCCTGCACACCTGGCAGGGAACAATCATAGCCGCTATCGCAATGCCGACCGCGATCATCGCCACATTTATACTGATAAAGTTTGCCGGTTTTACGATAAACTTCATGACATTGCTGGGACTTGCGGTAACGGTTGGCGTGCTTGTGACAAATTCCATAGTGGTACTGGAAAATATTTTCCGGCATATAGAAATGGAAGAAGATATTAACCAGGCATGCATAAATGGAACCGCGGAAATAGCCACAGCCGTAGCCGCAAGCACTTTGACAAACATTGTGGTCTTTACCCCGATCGCTTTTATGGGTGGTATAGTGGGTCAATTCTTTTACCAATTCGGTCTGACGGTGGCTTTTGCTACGTTTTTTTCCTTAATTGTTTCTCTGACGCTGACGCCGATGCTTGCCTCAAAACTGCTCAAAAAGGAGAAAAAGGAAAGTTACGGTTTTGATGTCGCTGCGCTTCTGATCTTAGTGTTACTACTCTCCATTGTTGTTTTGCAAATATTAATGGAAGTCGGATCTTATCTTTCTCAGTTTATCGGAACATGGGGAACAATGGTGTCGATTTTGACAGGTATCGCCATTGCCGGGACTATCGGGAAAATAGTGATGAGCGCTTCTATAGCGGAATTAAAAAAACATATCCTTTACCGTATCTGGCGTTTCTTCATAAAATTTGCAATTTTTCTTGTCTCCGGCTCTCTTATATATGGAATCTTTTTCTATCTATTTGGAACCGAATTAGCGGTAATATTGACGCTTTTCCTGGCAGTTGTTTTACTGCTGAATCACTTTTTCGGAATTCTCGATAAGTTTGGCAGAGTATGGGATAATTTCTACAAGCGTCTTGCGCAGGATTATAAAGGAAGTCTTGAATGGGCGCTGAGTCACAAAGGATTTGTCGTGATGGTTGTACTTTCCGTATTCTCTGTCTCGCTTTATCTCGGTCAATACATCGGTTCGGAATTCTTTGCTCCGGGAGACCAGGGATATATAGGTATCTCTGTTGAACTTCCTCCCGGTTCTAATTTCGACCAGACCAACAAAGCGCTTTTTAGTATCGAGAAGGAATTGGAAGATGTTCAGGAAATCGAAAGTTATTACACGATACTCGGTCAAGCTCCGGGTACGTTTATCGGTAATAATGAAGGAATCCAATTCGGGCAGATCGTTGTGAAACTGATTTCACGTGATCTGAGAACGGCGAGTACGAATGATGTGCTTGAACTCTTAAAACGGAAATTGACAAGAATACCCATGGCAGATATTACCGTCAGGAGGCGCGAAAGCGCGGGAGGCGGCGACGATGGTAATCCTCTTCAGATAGAGATAAGCGGTGAAAACCTCGACCGGTTGAATCTTTTAGCCGATGAAGTCATGAAAATTGCAAAATCCACACCCGGTGCGGTCGACATCAGGTCAAGCTGGCGTGAAGGCGTTCCCGAACTGCACCTCGTGCCGAACAGGAAAAAACTCGCAGATTACGGTATTTCACTTTCAAGCCTCGCTGCTGTTATACGAACATCGATCGAGGGAAATGTCGCCACCCAATACCGGGTTGGCAATAAGGAATATGATATACGGGTTCAACTCAGCAAAAAGTATGTCAGATTCGCCGACCAGGTGATGGACATTATCGTCAAGAAAGACGATATGTTTATTCCTTTGAGCGAACTGGCAACCCTCAGGCAGGTCGAAGGACCCACATCAATATCCCGAAAGAATAAGAAGCGGTTGATCAGTGTGTCCGGAAATTTTGCAAACAGAAGCGGCGGTGATGTTGTAGCGGACATAAGCGCCGGGATAGACAAACTTGACATCCCCCCGGGATACCTGGTACATTTTGGCGGTGATGCGGAGTTCCAGGAGGAATCGTTCACAGAGATGATCAAAGCGCTCCTTCTCGCAATCATACTTGCATATATCGTTCTTGCCGCAATAATGGAATCGTTCGTCAATCCTTTTATTATCATGATGACGCTTCCTCTTGCTCTTATCGGAGTCATATTGTCACTTGTAATCAGCGGGAAGACAATAAACATAATTTCGTTAATGGCAATTGTCATGCTTGTGGGAATCGTAGTCAATAATGCCATTCTGCTCCTCGACTATATGCAGAAACTGCGAAAGCAGGGAAAAACCCTGAACGAAGCGATACTTGAAGCGGCTTCGGTCAGACTTCGTCCCATTTTAATGACAAATATCGCTACCGCAATGAGCATGATCCCGCTTGCGCTTGAGTTGGGTGAAGGAGCCGAAATGCGGTCGCCGATGGCAATTGTTTCTATCGGGGCGCTGATTACATCGACTATTTTTACGTTATACATTATTCCCATTCTGTACAATGTATTTGAAGATATCAAAGATAAACGGGTTATCTCAACAAGCGCCGTGGGAAACTAAGGTTATAATTTAAGATCGTACTTTAGTAATCTTTCCCTTGCGCTATTAGAATAGATACATAATGAGCATTTTTATTATGGTTTACACTAAACTTCCATGTCATTGTCTGACCTAACAGTATGTTGTTAAATGGCTTGTGTCATTTTCAAAATATTAACTCTAATAGCACAACGGGTTATGTGTACTCACCTTGCTGCGATTCCGGAAGCGGGCGAATACACGGGTTCGCCTTTACGCATTTGATGTAGAGAAAACATCCCTTGAAATGTATTTTAATTCCATCACCGGAAAAAAGGCACAGGCAGCCGGATTATCGTTGGATCATTAATTATTAACGGGAAAGTAGTGAGGTAATCTAAATAATCCATACAGGAGCTTTTTATGCGAAAAACTATTATTGCCGGAAACTGGAAAATGAACCTGACCGCAGTTGAGGCAAAGAACCTTGCCCGGTCTATCGCAGACTACGTCGGAAAACGATCCGATCCGTTGGTTATTCTCTGCCCGCCATCGCCGTTGTTGTCCATCGTAGGTAATGAAATCGCCGCATCCAACGTGGAATTATCTGCGCAAAACGTACATTCTGACGATCTCGGTGCATTTACAGGCGAAAGCTCCGATACCATGCTCCATTCAGTCGGCTGCGCCTACACTTTGATCGGGCATTCCGAGAGAAGAGCGATCTTCAACGAAGACGATGATTTTATTAACAAAAAAGTGAAAAGGGTTGTCGCCGGTCCTCTTAAACCGATTCTTTGCATTGGGGAAACGCTTGAAGAAAGAGAACAGGGTAAAACCAACGACCGTATAAAACAGCAATTGCGTGACGATCTGAAAAATGTACGGATTTCTAGTGGAGAAGACCTAATCATAGCCTATGAACCGGTCTGGGCAATAGGAACCGGTAAGACAGCTACACCTGACCAGGCTGAAGAGGTGCATGCATATATCCGTCAACTTCTTGAAGAGATATTTACCGAAAATACGGCAAATGCAATGTCGATTCTCTATGGCGGAAGTGTTAAACCGGAAAATGCAGTAGAAATTCTCGCTCAACCGAACATTGACGGAGCGCTTGTAGGGGGAGCAAGCCTGACCATGGATTCCTTTACCGGTATAATAAATTCGGTTTGACTTCTGCCATATATGAAGGAATTAAATGAATAAAAATGATTTTCTTGAAAAGTACGGACCGTGGGCGCTCGTTACCGGTGCATCATCGGGAATAGGCGCCGAATTCTGCCGGCAGCTTTCCGGATACGGGTTAAATATTGTAATGATTGCCCGCAGAAAGAGTGCGATGGAGGAAATAGCCGCAAACCTGGTCGAAAAGTACTCTGTCGAAGTGAAGACAATCGAATCCGACCTGTCTAAGGATGATTTTTTTGCGAAGTTAGAACCTGAGATATCATCTCTTGATATTGGTATTCTAATCAATAATGCAGGATTTGGCGTAAAGGGATCGTTCTTGTCAAACAGCCTGGAACGTGAGCTTGAATTGTTGAACGTAAACTGTCGCGCTCCCCTCGAATTAACACATATAATCGGACAAAAAATGCTTGAGAGAAAAAAAGGCGGGATTTTCTTTCTCTCTTCCGTACTCGGATATTCGGCTTCTCCCTATTTTGCCAACTATGCGGCAAGCAAAGCATACAACTTATTTATGGGTGGCGCTCTTTGGTCAGAACTCAAGGCAGCCGGAATAGAAGACCGGCCGGCCCAAGAGATAGTAGCTGCTAAGAACAATTCTTCTCCTGACGACGAGATGGCTGCCCTTGAACGTGCAGGGGTTACGGCTGTAACCTGGAATGACTTGGGGTACCCGGCACGGCTCAAGGAGATCGCTGACCCGCCGCCGGTGCTCTTCTATAAAGGTACGCTGCTGGCCAGCGACGACCGCTCCGTGGCCATCGTCGGCACCAGAAGCCCGACGACCTACGGCCGGGAAGCCGCCGCGGTGCTAAGCCGGGGATTGGCGCAGGCCGGACTAACGGTGGTCAGCGGGTTGGCGTTGGGAATAGACGGCGTGGCCCACCGTGCCGCTCTGGAGAACGGAGGCCGGACCATCGCCGTTATGGCGGGCGGTCTGGACGGGGTGTACCCGAAAGACCATACGGCCCTGTTCGGGCAAGTGCAGGAGCATGGGGCGGTGGTCAGCGAACAGACTTTGGGTGTTAGACCCGACTCTAGGAGCTTTCCGCGGCGAAACCGCCTGATCAGCGGCATGTCGCTGGGCTCGGTGGTTATTGAAGCCGCGGAGGGCAGTGGGGCCAGGCACACGGTCTACCACGCCCTAGATCAAGACCGGGAGGTGTTCTGCGTACCGGGGAGTATTTTCTCTCCGGCCAGCGATTTCACCAACCGGATGATAAAAGAAGGCGCAAAGCTGGTGATGGGAGTCACCGATATATTGGAAGAGTTGAACATGGTGGAGGCCGCCCCAAAGGCGGGGAAGTCGAAAAAGACGTTAAACGCATTGGAGAACGTTCCGGAGCAATTGTCTTTCGCGACTGCCGATGACGATTTTCCAGAGGAGCAAGCGCTGCTCAGCCGGTTAACGGACGCTCCGCTACATATCGATGAAAT
>JADFON010000115.1 GCA_022562855.1 Candidatus Zhuqueibacterota bacterium
CATCTTTCCAGAAGCGATATGCAATTTTAAGATACTTTCTTTTTTACCTTCAAGACTTTCTAATACCCTTTGATCGATTCCATAAATAACGCGATTCTTTTTGAGTTCATTAAGTATTAATTCAGAAGAAGCAGTCCCAACATTTCCGGGGAATATTACTGTGACGAAAGCCTTCATTTTATCTGATGAAATATTGACAATTATTTCAGGCTTACTTTCTTCAGTTATATCATTTTTTGTTTCATTTTCGCTCATTGATAATGCGTCCAATTTATTATAGTTCAAACATCTGACCAGCATTTACAAATGGTCAATATAAATAAAGTGGTATAGAAGCGAATGAGGAAGCGTTACTCACTTTTAACCATCATAGGCTTTATCGTTCTTTGACCGCCCGATATTAAGTGGGTCGCGAGCATTTTTCGGGCTCAGTGAAATAGATGGTCAGCCTTGCGGTATTCTTCATTTTCAAACGCTGCCAAGGAAGCGCGCGTTAAGCGGGATGCCTGACGTATTAATTTGTGCACTTCGTTATCGGGTTGTTTCTTTTCGTATTTTACAGCCTTTCAAGAAAACGCCTCAAACGGAGAATCAGGTTCTTCAGACGTTTAATATTTATATCTGTAATTACAGGGTTAGATTCTGGTTCTGTACCAACGGTTAATGTTGATAATTCAATTTCGAGAGAATTGAATTCAACCAACTGTTCGTCATTTTAATTGTCTGGACCAAGTGGTGATGCACTGCATCCGTAGATCATAAAAGCCGCAAAAATAATAGTCGCCAAACATGAACTCCTCTTCATACTTTGTTTTCCTTGGGAGTACTAATCCCTCTCTTATGTTTCTCTTTTCCTATCCTTTGTCACCTTATCAGCGGTTACAATACCAGGTCTCATGTTCTGAGAAGTAGAAGAACCGGCTGTATATCTTGCACTTCCGGCAGTATTTGGATTTCATTTTACGGTGCATTAGGCGAGAGAGTAGTGATTGTAGAGAAAATAGGGTGATTTTTATCCAAATTCAAGTAATATTTCCACCTGTTTTATAGGGGTATTCCCGTTATATTATTCTAAAATAATTATTGGCATGGAAAAAGCGCCGTTATCATTATTAAATAATGTTGGACAAAACAGCCCTCACGTGCGCCTGCGCCGTTGTCAGTGGGCATTTGAGACATGTCGCTTGGGAGTGGTGGATGGAGTATTTGCCGATGAGGGTTCGGTAAAACAATATGTCCGTAAAAGTCCGTGAAAGACCCAAAGGATCACAGACCACCCTACGGCGCCGGTCTTTTTTTTGTGCTATGCAAGTGGGGGATACTGTTGGGGGATTGAATTTATCGCAAATAAAAAAGGACTCAGAATGTATTCTAAGTCCTTGTTTTTTACTTTAGCGGGCCCGACGGGACTTGAACCCGCGATCTTCGGCTTGACAGGCCGACGTGTTAACCAACTACACCACGAGCCCACTTTTATTTTCTAATCTTTTTCTAAATAGGTATTTTTCCGTTATTCAATAGTTTTTTGTAGGTCACTGTGTGGGCGATACTGGATTCGAACCAGTGACATCCTGCTTGTAAGGCAGGCACTCTAAACCAACTGAGCTAATCGCCCTCTTAACTTCTACATTTCCGCCAGAAGTGGATCCCTCCAAAATACCAGTGGGCGGGTAGCGCCTGGCTGATTTGAGACACAGAATTTACACAATTACGGTATTATTGTCAAGGTGATAAATAACGGCTTTGACGGGGATTTTGATATTCTTTGCCAATCGTGGAAAACACCTGACGAATTTTACTAATTCAAGCAGGTTTGGATATGAAACGCCCCATTTATATAGTGTATTAATATTAGCAAGAAGGGGATGTTGTATTCGGAGTCATGTGGAACGGTAATAGAACTTTCGCTTGATTTTCAGTGTTTCATAGCATATATTCAATCAAATTATTAATGGATAGTATAGAACAATGTCATTAAAGTCTACCTCTGTTTCAAATCTGTCAAAAGTATTTATCGTATATTTTGCTTGTTTTATATTACTTGTAGAATTTCCTTTTCTACACGGGTTCCCCGGCAACGCAGACTCTGCAGTAAACGCACAAAGCGGTGAAATTCATTCGCATGGTTCCGAAGAACCGCAAGAAAATGTCCGACATTTTCACAGCTTCAGTGAGTTATCTTACCAGATTTGCTTTTTGTGCGCATTAAATGCTTCACTTTTTACAAATTATCTTGACAGCAACAATACCAATTATAATAGCAGCTCTTCCATCCTGCAGTTTTCATGGGATGAGAGCCATCAATCCACAAACCTGAAGCACCTTCCTTTGCTTCGGGCTCCCCCAGTTGTATAGCTTCCAAATCATTTTTTCTATTTTATTAACCAAGATTTCTTTATACATATATTTATTACCTTTTTCAGGTTGTAAATGCAGTATTGTTCTGGTTTTACCACCTGAGAAATCATTTTAAATGAATTTAAAAGGCAGTATATCAGGAGACAACAATGAACCGGATACAGTTTTACATTGTCCTGTTCGGTCTGATTTTAATTTCAATTTTTCCATTATATGCACAAGACATACAAGAAAAACAGCAGGTGACTTCTGAAGAAGTACAAAAGCTTAGAGAAGATCTGCAAAAATTGATCGACCAACAGGTAGTTAAATTAGAAGAGCTTGAAAAGTTGATTTCTGAAATTCAGGCAAAATTGGAAGGGCAGGAACAGGAAGACGAACTACAGGCATTGCTTGCCGCGATGGAACAGCTGGGTGCACAGGAGAAAGAAGTAGAGGAGGGTGTAGGGAAGAGATTCTTCAGTGGTCTCAGGCAAATGCAAATATTGAATCCCAATATCAGTTTATTAGGCGAATTCTATGGAGGAGTGAGTTCTTCCAGAAATGATCTGATTATTAATCCTGATGGGAACTTGTATGCAAACAGCGGATTTTTTATTCGTGGACTTGAGGTAAATATCGATTCCCCTCTTGACCCTTTTACCAGAGGAAAATCGACTATATCTTTTTCAGGTGATGAGATAGAGGTGGAATTGGGTTTTTTGGAATGGATAAATCTTCCTTTGAGGTCAAATATCCGGGCTGGAAAAATCAGACCTGAATTCGGCTCTTTTAACCGGTATCACGCCCATGCTCTTCCGCAATTCGACAGACCCAGGGCGCTGGCGAACCTGTTTGGTTTGGAAAGCATGGCGGGTCTGGGTTTCGCGTCAAGTTTTTTGCTTCCACCGCTATTTGCGAGCGTAAATTCATTAGAAATAGGCGTCATAAAAGGAGGAAGCGGTTTCAGTTTTACTGATAAAGGAAAATACGGTTTAATTTATACAGCCGATCTCAAAAATTTTTACGACATCTCTCCAGATACCTATTTTGAATGGACAATAAGCGGCGCTGTGGGTAAAAACGATCCCGATGAGAGATTTAATTCCTATATCGGAGACTTGGGTTTGACCTACAAATGGGCGCCGTCCGATCGTTTGCGGTACAGGACGGTTGAATGGAGAACCGAATTTATACTGAGCAAAAGGGAGTCCGCGACCGGTGATATAAATACATTTGGATTTTACTCATCTTTGCAAAATAGATTGAGCAGGAGATATGTTGTTAGTTCTCGTGTCGGTTATTCCGAACTTCCTTTTAACAGCGATTATCATGAATGGGACTTTACAACGACACTTGATTATTGGCAAAGTGAGTTTGTTTTTTTGAGATTACAGTATAGCTATTTTGATAGAAACATATTTGTAGATAATGAAAAAATGCCAAATAACAGTTCATTTTTAATTCACGTTGTGTGGGCGATGGGTCCGCATAAACATGAAACATATTAACAACGTTTATAAATGGTATTTTTAAAGGGAGATTTAAAATGTCACACAGAGTAATAAAAAATCTGCTTGTAATAGTAGTAGGTGTAATGTTTTTGACCCAATATGCGCATAGTGTTTCAGGAAATTCCGGTAAATTAGTGACTGGTGAGCGAGATTACGCTGGTATCAAGATTGTTTGTTCTTTTTCACAATTTGCTTCTATTGCAGAGTTTATCGTTCAAGATAAAGGAGAAGTGCATTATATTTCTCAAGGAGATCAGGATCCGCATTTTGTACCACCTAAACCGAGTTTTGCGATGCTGCTTAACGGAGCCGATATGTGGGTAACCACGGGACTTGATCTTGAGATCTGGTCGACTACCCTTTTGGACAAGGCTCGGAACAGGCAAATATTGGATGGAGAAATCGGGTTTGTCTCGGCTTCGGATGGAGTACGCATGCTGCAAGTTACCGAGATAGTGTCCCGCACCGAAGGCGATGTACATCCAATGGGTAACCCGCATATCCATACCGGACCGCTAAACTGGAAAGTTATCGCGACGAATATCGCAATAGGTTTGAACAAGATCGATCCAGAAAACGGCAATTTTTATAACCAACGTCGTGATGAATTTATAAATAAAGTCGATATTGCTTTATTCGGTGAGGAACTGGTCGATTTGCTTGGAGGCGCTGCATTGTCAAAACTTGTGGAAAACAATACGATCATGAAATTTCTCGAGGGGGAATATCAAGGCGAAAAACTGAAGACTAAACTTGGAGGCTGGCTTAAAAAAGCCTTGCCGTTCAGAGGCAAAAAAATAATGGCGTACCATAAGAGCTGGGCTTATTTTGCCGAAACGTTCGGGCTTGAAATTGTCGGGTATATCGAGCCGAAGCCGGGGATACCTCCTTCTGCAAGACATGTCCAGAATATGATAAAACTGATAGAAGACCAGAATATTTCAATAATGATCGTCGCAAGTCACTTTGAACGAAATTCCCCGAGAAAAATCGAAGAAAAAACCGGAGTTAAAGCAATTTTTCTTCCTTTAGCTGTTCACGGTGTTCCGGAAGTGACCGACACGTTCAAAATGATCGATTACTGGATCGATGCGATAAATGCAAATATAAAATAATCATGTCTCGCAAAGACGCCAAGGCGCAATGGCACGTAATTGCTGTTAAAGCCTAAAAACTTTGACACAGAAAGACACTGATTAGATATGATTACCACTGAATTTTTTAAGTAATGATTTTTTCAGCGTAAATCACATGAAATCAGTGTAAATCAGTGTCAAAAAAATAATATTGTTTATTCTACGCTGCCTGGTCTCTTTGGAAGATTGCGAAGTAATATTAGATTTTAATTTTTTACTAAGTCTGACCCTGTTTTAGTTAATGCTTGAAACGTTTACATACCTTTTGCCTCCGTTTACGATTTGCCTCCTGATGGTGGGTATTCTAAGCTACTTCGGGAATCACATTCTTGCCCGGGGCATCATTTTTATCGACATATCTCTTGCCCAGATTGCCGCGCTTGGTTCGATGATAGGTATACTTATCGGTTTTGGCGCCGAATCGACCGGGACGGCGATTTTTTCTTTTGCATTCGCAATCGTCATCGTTTCCTTGTTTCCTTTATTGAATTTTGAAAAAGAGGGTATACCTGAAGAAGCGATTATTGGATTCGCCTACGGGCTTTCGCTTGCTCTTGCGCTCATATTGGCGGAGTATATTCCGGGTGGGTCGAACTTTATCAAGAAAACGCTTACCGGTAACATATTATGGGTGACCTGGAGCGAAATACTTGTGAGTTTTCTCTTGTTTTTCGGGGTGGGCATTGTTCATGTCTTTTTTGGAAAGAGATTCATAAAAATGTCCACCGGTCAAATCGACGGATGGTCGAAATCCAAACAGATGACGATCAATCTATTGTTTTTTGTGACCTTTGCAATCGTGATAGTTAAAACAGTGGCGATTGGAGGGATATTTGTAATATTCACTTTTTTGATCGCCCCGGCGTCTATTGCAGCATTTTTTGCGAATTCGTGGAAATGGAAAATCCTGATTTCATGGATCGCCGGTTTTGTCGGTTCAGTCCTTGGTATTATAGTCTCATATTACCTGGATATGCCCAATGGACCGGCGATAGTATGTACACTTGGTTTACTGTTAATTGTTACCTGGATCTGTAAAAAGCTATTTTTTAGAAGTGCATAATAAGGAGCATGGAGAGGGACATTGTCTATATTTGAATTTATGATCGCCCCTTTTGCGGCGTGTATGGTGCTGATCGGGATACTCGGCTATTTCGGTATACATGTTTTGAAACGTGAGATTATTTTCATAGATATTGCCATGGCGCAAATTGCCGCACTGGGCATGACTTTTGCCTTTTTGTTCAATATCGATTTTCACAGTAACCTGGCGTACTTGTTTTCGGTCGGTTTTACAACCATAGCGGCGTCGATCTTCGCAGCAATAAAAGACAAAGACCTTCATGTCCCTTTGGAAGCTATTATAGGGT
>JADFON010000116.1 GCA_022562855.1 Candidatus Zhuqueibacterota bacterium
CGGAAGGTTTTCCGCTGCTTTCCTCTTCAAAAACAATAAGGCAGTTTGACCTGCTCATATTCTGCAATATCTCCGAACCCTGTTTATCAGCCGGAGCAACCTTCAAAATACCTTCCTTCACAATATACTTTCCCCTTACAAAATGTGTGAGACCAGGTTTCTTTTGATAATCCTTTGTTAGTTCCGCTGTCAGTTTTTCAGGCATATAGTTTTTAAGTCCTTTCATCTTTGCCAGGGCAGTCTTTGCATAAACCAGGAACGTCACCATCGTTGACACGGGATTCCCCGGTAGACCGAATACCGGTATTCCCCTTTCATTGTGGGGTATGCCATCCAATAGACCGAACAAAAGCGGCTTACCCGGTTTCTGCGCTATCCTCCAGAATAGCTGTATCATACCAAGCTGTTCAAATGCTTCTTTGACAAAGTCGTACTTTCCGACAGATACCGCGCCGGAAGTAATGATCATATCTGCATCCATTCCTGACGTTATCTTTTGCTTGATTACGTCGATGCTGTCTCCGCCGGTTCCAAGGTCGGTCCATTCGACCCGGCATTCTTCCAGCATTCCTGTCAAAGTGAATTGATTTGAATTTCGAATTTTACCGGGAACAAGCGAGTCACCCGGTTGCAGCAGTTCATCTCCCGTAATCATAAACGCCACTCTTGGTTTCCGGTAAACCGGGACCTGCGCCACACCGAGGGAAGCGAGAATACCCATTCCGGCGGGAGTAATAGGCTCCCCGGCTGAAAGTACCGTCCCTCCTTTTTTAATATCATTTCCCGCAGACCGTATGTTCTGTCCCTTATTTGCGGGTGCAAGAATATGGACGGTGTCACCGTCTAAAATCGTATCCTCAACACGAATAACGGCATCCGTTCCCTGCGGAACCATACCGCCAGTCATTATCCGGATAGCCTCACCGGGGTTCAAAGATTTTTCGGACGGACTCCCGGCAGGCGCTTCACCGGTAACCGTCAGCTTCGCCGGATTGTCCTTCTCCGCACCGGCAACATCCTCAGTCCTGACAGCATACCCGTCCATGGCGGAATTATCGAAATCGGGAACGTCATCCCCTGCTACAATATCCTCCGAAAGCGAATATCCAAGCGAATCGGAAACGGGGATTGTGGTTCCCGGTAGAGGTTGAACGTTTTGATCTATAATTCGGAGGGCTTCTTCAACAGAGATCATATAAAGATTTTCACTTCCTCACGTAGTCACCGCTTTTGCCGCCGGTTTTTTTGAGGAGGTGAATCCCGGTTATTTCTATAGATTTGTCGAGTGACTTGCACATATCATACATCGTGAGGGCGGCGGTTGAAACCGCGGTAAGAGCCTCCATTTCGACGCCGGTTTTTCCGGTACAGGACACCGTGGCTTTGACAATGAAAGACGAATTCTTTTTATCGGGTCTTATATCTATTTCCACACTGTCGATAAACAGGGGATGACACAACGGGATGAGTTCCGGGGTTTTTTTTGCCGCCATAATTCCGGCGATTCGTGCGGCGGCAAACACATCGCCTTTCGGTACATCGCCATCGAGAACTTTCTCAAACGTGTGTTTGTTCATCATCACCGTTCCCCGTGCGACTGCTGTTCGTTGTGTAACCGGTTTCTCTCCGACGTTCACCATACGGACTTTGCCTTTTTCGTCGATGTGGGTCATTTTACCCATTATCTTCCCCGTATAAATTATGTTCTTTAATAAATTTTTCAACAGCTTCCGGGACAAGATACTTTATCGACTGATTCATGCGAATTCGTTCCCTGATACCGCTTGCGGAAATTTCGAGGATTGGTGTTTTGAGCTGACAGGGCGGTTTCATCCCTTGCGGCAGGTCGAGTGGAGTGTCTAAAGAACGGCGGGCAACGACAATCCTGCAAAGACGGGATAATTCTTCGGGAGCCTTCCATGTAGACAAAGCACGGAGGTTATCTTCCCCGATAATAAAGTAAAGTTCATTGCTGTCAAGTGATTTCTCCTGCAAGAACCTGCGTACCGTATCTACGGAATATGACACCTCATCCGTCATAGATTCGTAATCTGCGAGTATAAAATTGGGATTATCTATTATTGCAAGAGACACCATTTCCCGTCGCAGAGAAATATCTATTATTGAATTATCGGAGGTCTTATGAGGCGGTTTGGCTGTCGGTACAAAATAGAGAGTTTCAATATGCAGTTCGTTTCGTATCCATTCGGCAATTATAAGGTGTGCTGTATGAACCGGGTTAAATGAACCTCCAAAGAGTCCTGTCTTCACTTGAATAACCTCAGAACAACGAAGAACCGGGATGCATGAACTAAATGTTCGATTTCCCGTCTTAAGATTTGCTAAGAAAATTTTGTGTGACGGTCGACCACTATTAAAATGTCAGGGAAGTATCTGCAGCCGCGATTTCCAGTTTGATCATCGACACTTTTTCACGGGCGCGTTTAACCAAATAATGTTGGGGAAAATTATCGATAACAGCTTGAAACGCTTCCCGCGCTTCTTTAAATTGTTTGAGCTTAATGTAACACTCACCTTTTTCAAATTGTGCTTTTGGAATAATTGCAACCGGTTGAATTCGTACACCCGATACCATGACAGAGTAATTATACATTGCATCGTCCAGGTATTCCAAGGCGGCGTTAAAAAGATTCATCTTCCGGTACAGGACTCCCGAATTATAGTCCTTTTCAGCAAGCTTTTCATACAACTCAACAATCCTGTCCGTGGAGTTCTTGATAATCTGGGGGTCTGTTCCCGGTCCCGGATTAAGGATAAACTGCCTGAATGATTCGATCGCTTTCATGGTGTATTCCTGGTCCAAAGCCGGCTGTGGTGAGAGGTTATAATAACACATTCCGACCATATACCGAGAAATCGGAACCAAGGAACTTCGCTGCCGTGTCCTGATGAGACGTTCATATTCGCTTTGTGCTATAATGTAATTTTCCAACTTAAAATATGATTCCGCTAATAAGAATTGCGCACTGTCGGCATAGCTGGTAACGATTCCAAGACGGGATATCCTGTCAAACAGCTCTCTTGAATTCTCGTAATTATTATCATTATAATAATATTTTTTGCCAAGCTCAAATATCTCATTCGGCTGTAACTCGCTCAAATTGTCAAGATTTCCACCACAATAAAAAAGCAGAACAATTAAGCCCACAACAACAATCAATTGTTTTCTGAATAATAATTTCATCATTGCAACCTATAGTTTCTCATCCTCTTGTTGAAAATAACAGGTAAATAATTATCCCGACCGCAGATAGCACGGAAGTCACCTCTAATAGTTCGCGTTTTCTGTTTTTTTGACCGGTATCGGAAATTTCTGCGCGTGAAAACGACAATTCCGTTTCTTGTAATTTGTCAATATCGTTCACGGCAATAGTATCGTTCAGATTTTCCAACAATGTCCGCGCAAAAACAACCTTGTTCTCCGGTTTATGAACTACATTGCAAAATACTTGTACTGTTATATTTCTTGAAAGTTTCTTGCCGGATGATTTTCCCGTTGATTCTCCAGATTTGTACTCGACTTTTATCGACCTTGCTTCCAGTGAAACAACCGGACCTTTCAGGTCTGTGGCGGACGATTTCATCAAAAAATCGTCTGACACCAGAACTATATCCTTGTCTAATCCGGAAAGAAATTCCTGGAACGTGCTCTCCACGTATCGCTGAGAAGCTGAGTTTTCGCTTGAAATAACAAAATACACCGTTTCGCCCGGCGGGATATATTCTTCCGTTTGACGAAATATTCTTTCAAGCGCCAGCTTTATTCTTGTCAAATTACTATCCGGGGGCGCTTCCGTTTGAAGGCTTGTTGCCGTCAAAGAGCAAGATATAAACATCAGACTGCCAATAACTAAATATCTACAAATTTCAATAAAGCTCATTTTATCATGATCTAAGAAATATGCGTTAGGCATGATGAAATTATGAACTGTAAAAAACTCATGTTCTTAGACTACTCCTAAATTCTGAATCCTATCGTAAGAAAGTGCCATTTGAATAGTTTATCCGGTGTGTATTCAAATAATATCGTATAAGACAAAAACGGGACAGGATGATTATACCGGGTACCCGTAGAACGCAACCTGTTTAAATCTATCAAACCTACTCCGGCAGAATAAATGTTTGAATAATTGTTTCCTTTTAGTTTTTCCCTGTAATAACCGCCGCGAACCGATAGATGTTTTATCCTTGTTATTTCAAATCCGCTATGAAATTCTTGAAGTCCAAATGTCTCTTCGGAACTGCTTTCCGTCAAATTCCGGACATCGAATGTAAAAGAAAATCCTCTCCAGGGGAAAAAGGCTAAACCGGCGTTAAGCGATTCATCCGCCAGCCTGTCGAATCTCCTTCGAAAATTCTTGACCCTGTCGGCAAAATCAATAAACATTATCCCTATCTGGTATTTGTTATTGGGTTTTACTAATATTCCGTAACTAATTTCGCCGCCCTCTTCTACTTTATTGTCTACTCTATTCCTGATGATACTGCCGGAAATACCGATATTGACCTGGCTTGATAGTCTTACGTTGACTACTGCGGAATTATAATTGTTATCAAAAAATTCTCTCCCGCTAAAAAACCGACCCGTGTCTTTTTGCAGAAACATCTCTTCGTTGAACAGGAATCCAATATCAAAGACATTTGTCCTGAACGTAATAGATTTAAAAAGGTATTTCAAAGTATTAATAACCCTGTCAAACCCCTTTCCTTGATCAAGACCGAAGAATTCCCTCTGCCGGCTGGCTACAATAGGAAGAATCGGGTTTAAGTGGAAAGAAAAGAACAGTTTCGAGTTATTTTCCGAAAGCGAAAACGTAGCGGGGTTGAAAGAAATCGCCCCGATATCGTCTTCAACTGCAGTAACTGCCCCACCCATAGCTATTGCTCTGCTTCTGCTGTTACTGATACTTATGTATTGTTCGTCCTGGGAAAATCCGGGACTACTGCAAAACAATAACAAAAAAAATGTTAAAAAGCGTATCAAATTTTATTTGCCGATTTGCTCTTAAGCCGCACTTTAATTAGCATTTACGTAATATGATTAACTCTCGTTTCAACAACCTCAGGATTCTTTTTCCTGAAGAATCCTACCACGAACATCAGAAGACTCACAGCCAGGACAGATTGAGAAAATTTATCGCCGTTTCGTGTATAAAATGGAGGCGTTACATCTTGTCCGCGGTAATTTACTTTACCTGTGAGTATATCCTCTACGAATACACTGCTTTTATCCGTGACTCTTCCATACGGATCGACAAGAATCGAGATACCCGAATTGGAACAATGTGCAATCCCGATCCGGTTTTCAATTGCTCGAAAAACCGAAAACTGTGCATGCTGGTATGAAGACGATGTATTACCGAACCAGTTATTGTTTGTTATCACTACGAGAAACTGGGCTCCTTTTTTGGTGAATTTCTGTATAAAATCAGGGAAGACAGATTCGAAACAAATGGATACCGCATAGTTGACCGGCTCATTTTCCCCGTTTTCGGGGGACATTTCCGCCAGAGTGTCACTGAGTTTATTTCTATAAAGTGAGAGAATCGTAAACTTACGGCCCGGTGTAAAACTTCCCTGACCGAAATTAAGATTTCGAAGTATTGGAAAGCGGTCTTCGTATGGAAACCATTCTCCGAAGGGCACCAGCTTCGATTTTCCATACCAAACGCCTTCGGACAATTCGTTTTGAAAAAATACAGCCGCATTATACGTTTTAAATGTCCTGACACCGTTAATTTCCTCAGGAACATAATCTATGCTTCCCGTTAATATCGGGGTGTTTGTTTCGACAAGTATCCTTCGCATCCAACGGTCATATTTTTCATACAGTTTCAGATAGGTGACCGCCGCTGTTTCGGGCCAGACAATGAGGTCGGGGTTATCCTGCGCGGCAATCAGGCTTAGTTTCTCATAGAGCCGGAATGACGGATCAAGCAGTTCCGCGTTTGCTTTATCATTCATATCGACGTTTCCCTGAATTAACGAAACCGTCACGTCATCTTGAATCCACTTACCAGATTTCATGACCGAACGACCATAAATCCAGGGTAAAATTATAAGAGCAATGAGTATAGCAAAATAATACAATACCCTTTTTTCTCTAACCAAACCTCGTACATTCAAATATAATTTTCTCTTTCTAAAATGGTCGAATAATAAAAACAGGACAACGTTAATACTGCAAATCCAGAAAGTGACCCCATAAACGCCTGTGTATTCTATGTATTGTATGAGGACAGGATAATAGGACTGCGTATGTGCGATTGACATCCAGGGAAAACCAAGAACACCGAGACCTCTTAAGTATTCGATCGCTGTCCAGAC
>JADFON010000117.1 GCA_022562855.1 Candidatus Zhuqueibacterota bacterium
GGCACAGCGCCAAAAAGAAGGCACAGGCACGCCCCCAACAAAGGGACAGGCGTGCTCCTACGGTTTTCCGCGATTTCACGGAGTTATCTCATATTGAAAATGCGTCCATCATTGCTGTCATTCTCCCGGATACCGGGGGAATCTCTATGGTGATTTTATTTACGTTGTGGTTTTTGTTGCGCAGGGATTGTCCCTGCCGGGACAATGACAGGAATGGGGGAAAGAGCGATTTCCGATATTCGAAGATCGACATTCGACGCTACAAAAGTTCGTTTATTTCGAAGAGAGAGTTGAATCTATATCCTTTTTTCTCCATATTTTCTTTTCCTCCCTGCATCCTGTCGACGACGACGATAACCGCCTCAACGGCGCCTTTTGAATTCTCAACCGCTTCGATCGATTGTAAAATCGAACCCCCTGTCGTTATCACGTCTTCAACGATCACGACCCTGTCTCCCTCTTTGAAATTTCCTTCGATCAGTTTTTGTGCGCCGTGTCCTTTTGTTTCCTTACGAACGGCAAATATCCTCAACGGGTTGCTTTGCAGGTGAGATGCTATCCCGACACCGGTGACAATCGGGTCGGCGCCCATTGTCGGACCACCAACCGAATCGATCTTCAGATTAAGCTTTCTTATCTCTTCGAGCATCAGAATACCGACAAGATAGGCGCCCTCTGCATCAAACGTGGTCATTTTACCGTCGATATAATATGAACTTTTGAGTCCCGAAGCAAGTGTAAAATCGCCATGGGTGATCGATTTTGTCTGTAAAATTTCTTTCAGTTTTTGTCGTGCCTGCGAAGCAGGGAGATTGGTATTTTCCATAGTAATGCATTTATTCCAATCATATTTTTTATTACAATAAAATAATATAGATATTATTAAACAAACATAAAAGAGCAAATTAGTCCGGAAACAGTCTGATGGGGAATTTCATTTCGTGGGTGTAATGGTAATAAGCAAGAGGTATGAAAAAATTGATACTGTAATTACGGAGTCGTCAATTACCGGTTTTCACGAGGTTAGTTGTTGGCAACCGCGGCGGATGACATAAAAGCATCGATCGAATTTCTTAATCCTTTCGCTATCGCCCTGCGGTAGTTTTTCTGGCTTAGTAATTTTTCTCCGCGAACGCTTGAAATATAGCAGCTTTCCACCAAAACAGAACCATATGTTGCAGGATTATTCTGTATCACTTTAAAGGGCTTTCTGCGGACCTCTCCGTCATTCCTGTTTAAACTTGCGATCAGATTATCCCTGACTATTCTCGCAAGTGCAATGCTTTTTCTGTCATAATAATAAACCTCAGTCTGGTTGAGATTCTTGTCTCTGTTTCCATTCACGTGAATTGAAATGAAAATATCGGGTTTCCATTCCCGTGCAATATTCTTTCTTTGCGCCAGATCAAGATTCAGGTTTGCGTTCAAATGCCGGTCGGTCGTTCTTGTCATTCTCACTTCGACATCAGGATTATCCGCAAATAGTTGTTCAAGCATTTTTGCAATATCGAGGGTTACGTCTTTTTCTATTAGTTTTTTAATTGGACCAACCGAGCCGGGGTGTACTCCGCCGTGACCCGGATCGATCAATATTTTGAATCTATTATTTGTTTTACCGGTCGATGATCGGGATGTCCCGTTCCATGATACCAGAATGTAAGGATTTGAGCCATTGACAAAGCGGACTTTCGGTTTGATTCCGCTTTTATTGAATTGGACCACTACGCGTGACGTAGAGGGATTGTTCTGCGCTCTTCGAAGGTTTTTAACGTCGTCTAAATTTATTACTGCATTCAGATTTGTGCTTATTTTGCTGTTTAAAATATCGACATAAAACCTGTTGCCTGTTGTGGAATTGTATTTGAATTTGGGACTTCCGCCGGGATAGGCGGGATTTATATAAATATACACTTTATCGTTTGAATACCAGACTTTGCCGACGGTATGTTTTGCTATTAATGCGAAAGAAGATGCCGGAGAATATACTACAAGAATTATTAAAAGGGGTAATAGCAACTTTCTGATTGATACGTAATCAGACAATAATTTTCCTTTAATCATACAATTCATTCCGTGCAGAAATTTGCCCGTTATTCGCTGAGCGGCTACTCATGGCTCAAGCCCCGAAATAATGGGGGCAGGCCCCGAAAATGATAGAGCATCCCTAACGGACGTGGCGGTACAATTGTCTTTATCGCAGTCAAGTGTGCAATTTTAATGCCATCCAAAAAAAGAAATAATCGTGCTCAAGCTGCAGGAGATGATCCTGATTTCCGGCAAATTTTTCCCCTATAAAAAATTAAACCAGAAATATTTTCCCTTTTTTTTAAAGACTTTTTTTAGTTTAGCCGATTACATTACTGCGACAACAAATTATTGAGTCGCAATCCGCGTAAATCTGGTAAGGATGCCAGATCACTAACATAACAAGGAGGTTCCGCATGGCTATTGGTGATTCCACCCGCGTCAACACCAACATTGCAGCATTAAATGCTCTCAACGCATTAAAAAATGTAAACCGAAAACTGGAAATCAGCCAACTTCGATTGGCAACCGGTCTGCGTATTAACCAGGTTTCAGAAGATCCAGCAGGATTTACTATTTCCAAAAGACTGGATGCACGTGCCAGGGGTCTTTCTGTCGCCCTGGATAACGTTGGTACGACCAAAAACGTTCTTTCGATAGCAGAGGGTGGTCTGCTTAACATTCAGAATATCCTGATTACTTTGAAAGAGAAAGTAACTCAGGCTGCAAGTGACACGCTTGGATCCGCAGAGCGAAATGCGATCTCAACGGAAATAGTCGAATTGACGACAGAAATCGATAACATCGTTGCCGAGACGACATTTAACGACATCGCATTGATCGACGGCACCTATATCAACAAATCGTTCCAAACCGGGGAAGATACGACAAATACGATGATATTCAGCATTACAGCCAACAGTGATGCAAACGGTCTTGGCGTCAATGCTGCTAATGTTTCGGACAGGGTCTTTACAGCGTCCGGTTCAAGTGTTGCGCTTGCCAATGTGGATGCCGGAATTGAGACGATCGCCGAAGTGCTTCAGAATATCGGCGCTACGATTTCCCGGTTGACTTTTAAAGAGTCTACACTGCGGGTAGCAATTACGAATACCCTTGCTACGAAAAGCAGAATTCTTGATGCCGATATTGCGAGCGAGCAGCTTAATTCGACACGTTTTCAGATACTTCAACAGACTGCGACGGCTCAATTGGCTCAGGCTAATGTTTCTCCGCAAAACGTTCTTGCTTTATTCCAGTAAAAGGTTAAAACCTGATCCGCCTCCGGCGGAACTGGAATTAAAAAGCAGTGCTGCAATGATCAAGGGCGGTTTCCTGAAAAGGAACCGCCCTTTGTTATTTGTGTAAAAACGAATACATTTCTATACTGAAGTCAAAAATATAACGCCGGTTTAATCCTTGCCCATCCTTGTCGCGGCAACTCACTTAATGCGGCGCGGAGCCGTCCCTAATGGCATGAGCCTTCCTGACAGAACGGGAATGACTATGTCATACGTGATAAGGGACCTCTTACCCGGTTGTTTCCTTTTGATTTTTCTCAGGGATAGAAACGAAGGCGGCTACTCCGGAATATCGTAGGAAGTCTTGCACTTTTTCTTATCCTCAAACCGTTCGAATGCAAGATCGATGAGTCTGTTGATGAGTTCCGCATAGGAAACCCCGCTTGCTTCCCACATTTTGGGGTACATGCTTATGGAGGTAAACCCGGGAATGGTGTTTATTTCGTTGATATAGATTTTGTCCGCAACCCTGTCGAGCAAAAAGTCGACACGCGCCATTCCATCGCAATCAAGCGCTTTATACGCTAAAACGGAAAGCTCCCTTATTTTAGCCGTTATCTCCCCCGGTAATTGAGCGGGTATTATAATCTCTGAAGCGTCGTCTATGTATTTGGCTTCATAATCGTAAAATTCCCTTGATGGGATAATTTCTCCCGGAACCGACGCCTCAGGTTCATCGTTTCCAAGCACGGAACATTCTATCTCCCTGGCGTCGATCGCTTTTTCAACCAGAATTTTCCTGTCAAACTCCGACGCAAGCTCTACAGCCGATACAAATTCTTTCAAATCGTGTGCCTTGGTAATGCCAATACTGGAGCCTGCGTTTGCCGGTTTTACAAAACATGGATACTTGATCTTAGCCCTTACCAGGTCTTTGATATTCGCTTTTTCCTTGTGCCAGTTCTTCCGGAGGAAATGGATGCTGTCGGTTACCGGAAGACCATGAGCAATCAATAGGTGTTTCATCTGAATTTTGTCCATTGCGACAGCCGAAGACATTACGCCGGCGCCGACGTAAGGGATTCCTATCATTTCGAAAAGACCCTGAATAGCGCCGTCTTCGCCGAAAGGACCGTGCAATATAGGAAATACAGCATCCAGTCTTTTGATAAAGCCGAGTAAAGCGTCATTTTTTTTGTCGAGCAATACAAACTTGTTTTCGACGGGGTCGGTAGAAATAAAAAGCCGGGAAGACGGGTTGACTTTTTCTCCTTTCAGGAGTTTCCGGGCGTCATCCGCGACAATCCATTCGCCTCTCTTTGTAATACCGATCAGTTCGATTTCATATTTTGCCGTATCGACTACATTCAAGATAGAATTTGCCGAAGTCACGGAAACTTCATGTTCGGTTGACCTGCCTCCGAAGAGGATGCCGATTCGTTTTTTGGTAGTGTTTGGCAATTTTATTTAATTTAATTAACTTTGGCGAAAATTGCATTAAAGGTAAATTCAAGCATTTTATAAGATATTAACGAGGAGATTGCCACGCTTCGCTCGCAATGACAAATTGAGCCCACACTGTCATTGTCCCGCAAGGGATGGCTAAAGTCACGAGGAGCATAGCGACGCGGCAATCTCTACAATGCAAATGTATATAAAATCCTTAGTTTTACAGTAAATCATGTTTTTCTATAATTTACTTTTAGCTCTTAAAGTATATTATAAATTTCCTTAATATACCTTTGGTCAAGACAGGAATAATTTATTTAGTTAAGAGAGCGTTGCATAATTATCAAAAACGCTGATTTTTGTTGATTTTATCTGTAGATTCCGGCTCGGAGGCCGGAATGACAAGCACGAAACCGTCTTGCTGAACTTAGCCTGCCTGCCCCGTAATTGGGCCTGCCACTACGTGGCCCCTGTTTTTGGGGTTTTCACGTAGCGACCACTATTCGTGGCAGCATCTAAATTCAAATCGTAAAACAGCTTTGCAACGCTCTCAGAATATAATTTAGTTTTTACGGTTTCTTTGTTTTTAATGTAATTATACCCAATTCGTCGAGTTGTTTCTTGTCTACTTCGGAGGGAGTTTCCACCATGGGACAGAACGCTTTGTTTGTTTTTGGAAACGCAATGACCTCCCTGATAGACTGTTCTCCAGCGAGAAGCATTACGATTCTGTCTAATCCAAGCGCTATCCCTCCATGCGGTGGCGCTCCATACTCGAACGCGTCGAGAAGAAATCCGAATTTTTTCTGTGCGGTTTTACGGTCTATATTGAGCGATTCAAATATTTTTTCCTGTATTTTCCGGTCATGAATTCTAATGCTGCCGCTTCCCAATTCGTATCCGTTCAATACAATATCGTATGCTTTGGATCTCACTTTTCCCGGATCTGTCTTTAGTAAATTCATATCATCGAGCACGGGAGAAGTAAACGGGTGATGCGTAGCCATATAGTGTCCGGATTCTTCGTCATATTCGAAAAGAGGGAATTCGGTAATCCAAATCATACTGAATTCTTCTTTCGCCGGAATATCAAACCGTTTTATCAATTCCAGCCTGAGACTCCCAAGAACGTTCAATACTGTCTTCTTTGAATCCGCAACGATGAAGAGCATGTCGCCCTTTTCCGCATTCATGGCTTTGACAATTCCATGCGTTATATCATCCGATAAGAATTTGGCAACCGGACCCTGCAGCCCTTCTTCTCCGACTTTCAAAGTTACAAGACCCTTTGCGCCGGCTTCCCTTGCGAAACCGGTCAGGTCGTCAACTACTTTTCTCGATGTTCCCGCTCCATCTTTAAGGGTAATACCGCATACGCTTCCACCGCTTTCGACCGCACTGCCGAAGACTTTAAATTCAGAACCCTTTACCGTTTCACTGATATTCACAATCGGCATGTCCCATCTCAGGTCGGGTTTATCCGTTCCGTAAGTATTCATCGCCTCTTCGTAAGTTATCCTGCGTACCGGTGAAGGTAGTTGTACTTCGAGAACGTCTTTGAACAGATGGAT
>JADFON010000118.1 GCA_022562855.1 Candidatus Zhuqueibacterota bacterium
TTATGCTATCAAATTCTTGTATTTCAGCATTTTTTCACTACATTGCGTTTAGTTTTAGTAGCTAAAAGCTAGCAATTAATAGGAGCGAAGCTGCAGGCTTCACTCAGCTGGATATTCCTGTTAATCTGTTAATTTCTTCTTTTATTTCTTCAATGATTTCTTTGTTTACAATAACCTTTTTATCTCCTGTACGAGTCGAAAAAATAACAAAAACTTTTCCACCATATTTTTCTTCAAAATCTTGAAAACTGGAACTCATTCTTTCAGTAATTTTGTAGTTGTTAAAATTCGCATTTGCGGTTATAGGTTTTATTTGAATACCAAAAGCTTTATTTCCAACCTTGCCGAGATAATCAATATCTCCTGAGTGGTCTAATTCAGGATCTGATTCTTCAAATTCAATATCAGGGAATATCTTTGCAAGCCCATCGTTAACAACAGATTTTTCAAGTAAAAATCCATCATAAGTCCGTACAATTGTCACTTCATAGATATAATCCTTACAGTCTTGTAGTGTCAAGTCTTTAAATGCAGCAGTCCATTCCGGTATAACTACTTCAGTAATTTTAGCATACAATCTTTCGCCAAGTTCGTCTAAGGTTTCTATATTGATTTTTACTTTCTTTTTTGCCTTTGAATATGCTTTTTCAAAATAATATTTTTCCCAATCTTCTAATGCTTTGGGTTGACATTCTCTTATCAACGCCATAACTGCATCCACTTTACTTGGTCTTGTTAACTGGTATGTATTACTCGTATAATTTAAAACCTTTTCTTTTTTACCAAATGGTTTAGCAAATTTTTTAATCTCCTTATTACTCATTTTTATATTAAGTCCCTCGGGTTATTTGTATCCCAAGAATTTCTAATATTTTCCATTCTTTCCAATAATCTTGTGGAACGATTATTTAAGGAACTAATATATACAATTACTTCTTGTTTGACTGTTGAAATCCAAAATCCCTTTGGATTTTGATGAGAAACACTTAAAATTACATGCCCCATACTAATGGCATATCGAATTAAATTTCTCGTTTTTACCTGATTATTAATAATAGAATAACCTAATCTTTCAGCAATTACAGGAGCAGTAATTGCATTTGCTCTACCATGCCGAATTATCGAAAGTAATCTATCTATATCAACCTGAGTAAACGTCATGATTTAACCTCTTGAATTTTTCTTTATTTTTAAAGTTATATGACAAATCCACATCAGAAAGACCGTTTTTTATTAAATGAGCATTTAAAAATGTTTTATTTTTTAAATACAAATAACATAACAGATTGTTGTTTTCATCATATTTTGTTTCGTCGAATTTCATAAATACTTTTTGATTCTTTGTTTTTTGTTTTAAAAAATCAATCGCTTTTCCGTTGATTGCTTTATTCTCTTTTATACCAATCAAACGGACGGTTAAATCATTGCTGAGTTTTATTAATGCTGGACTAATGATTTCTTTTACTGAAAAATATTCTTCTCTATCCCCACTATTTTTATCTATTTTTGAGCCAAACGTTAATTTTTTTGGATCAATTTTTTTATCAAATGCGTGAAAATCCTTAAAAACGTATGGCAGCTTTTGAATCTCCTCGGAAAAATCAATGTCGATTTTATCTTGTTTAATAAAATCAAATTTTGCCCCCAGTAAATCAGTTTGATTTACTTGTAATTTCTTTTCAATGAGAGGAATAAAATCAGGGTTGATTTCATATCCAACCGAATTTCTGTTAAGATTTTTTGCCGTAAGTGTTGTTGTACCACTGCCAAGAAAAGGGTCCAGAACGGTATCCCCAACGAATGCAAACATTTTAATTAAACGTTTTGGCAATTCTTCAGGAAACATTGCAATGTGTCCGTCTTGTTTTGTACCCCCAAAATTCCAATGTCCAGAAAAATATTCTTTCCATTCTTCTTTTGACATTTTTGATGATTGTTTCAGTTCTCTATCTATTTTTTTCGGTATTCCAAGTTTTTTAAATAATAATATGAACTCGTAGTCTATTGAAAGAATACCATTTCTTGGGGTTGGAAAACTACCCATAATAGTTGCACCACCAGTTGTATTAGTTGTTGTTTTCTTCTGCCAAATTATTGCCCCCATATAGTCAAACCCTATACATTCGCAAAATTTGATTATTTCTGTTCTTATTGGAATAACTTTATACCTTCCATAATAAACTGAACGGGCAAATTGATCTCCAATATTTACACAAAGTCTGCATCCGTTATCAAGGACACGATAACATTCGTTCCAAACGAGATTTAAATTATTTATATAATTCTCATAGCTATCATTAAAACCGATTTGGTCATTCGTTCCATAATCTTTTAGTTGCCAATATGGTGGAGATGTAATCTCTAACTGGACAGACTTATCTTTTAATTCTCCCATATGACGACTATCACCTGTAATTATCCGATGCTTTGTTGAAAAGGTCATTTTATCCCTTATTCCGTTATATTCAACACAAAACAAGCTTTGCTACTGTTCCATTTACTTTTCTAAATTACATCTATTTATATCAACTCACAAGAAACTTTTTCTCAAAATCGGTTTTGTTTTAACCAACTAGAGTGTTAATACTAAAAGAGGAGAAAACTACAACAAAAGGAGGGACCCACTGAGCAAAGTTAACCACGAACATCTTCACTTCTTATACTCAACCAACCGGCTCAACGGCACTTCGAAAAGAGCTTCCTGCTCGTTTGTGATGATCAGGGTATCCCCGTCAAAGCAGATTCCTTCGCACTGTTCCGCCCTTATCGGCAGCCATGAAATCTTGCCGTTAAAATAGTCATCCGAACCGTCCGAAACCTCAAACAGCCAGATGGCATCGTAGGTCAATACCGCTAATTTTTTGCCGTCGGGCGTCACATCTGCAGCGGTTACCATCGACCCGGTTTCGAATGAATCAACCAGCGTCAATTCATTGTCCGCACCGGGTTCCATTGAGTCAAACCGGTACAGTTTTGTCCGTGTGTCGCTCCGATGTTTTGTGAGGATGTATATAGCGCCGTTTGCTGCGAATAACGCCTCTGCGTCAAAATTACGGTTCTCCGGCGGAAAACCATCCTGGTCGGGATAATGAAACGGTATTCTCTCGGTAAAAGTTAATGTCAAAGTAGTATACGGGTCGGGTTCTTTAAAAATATATATAGATAGACCGCGCCGATTGTTTCGGTTGTTTCCAATGTCTCCGATAATGAGATTACCATTATTGTCAGCAGCAATATCTTCCCAATCAGTATTTCTCGTGTTTTCAATTACTATTCCTTTGTAATCAGGGGATTTTTCCGGTTTTATTATTTCACCTTGACGGTTTACCGCAAAAATCACCGGTTCGTTCCCGGAATCGTTGTGCGTCCAGAATACGCCTTCCATTGTCCGGCTCTTCACGATACCCGACGATTCATCGATCAGGTCGGCGTTGAGATTTGCATACGGTTCGAGGAAAATTCTGTTCAAAAATCCAGCACCCGAACCCGAATTATTGGAACAATGTGCCAGATTAACTATAACGGCACACATGAATATAATCAATCCGGGTCTTATCAATCGAACCGCTGCTAATATAGATTTAATTTTTGTCATATCGAGTGTGGTTTTCGAAAAACAGGGCAGGCTGAGACATTCTTAAACAGTTATTGAAAATGATATGAAAAATTGTTCGGCGGACAAAAATGTCATAATTACTAACCGCCGATTTGGTACATTTCGATCTTTTTTGCGGATATTTTGGATGGTTTATCGGTAGTACGCTCTTCGGAGTAACGGTCGGTCCGGTTGCTCCACGTATGAGCGATTATTTCCCGGATTTCATTATCGGAAGCGCCGTCCCTGAGAGGCTTCCTGATGTCGGTCCCGCGGGATGCAAAAAGACAGGTAAACAATCTGCCGTCGGTCGAAAGCCGGAGCCGGGTACAGTTTCCACAGAATGGTTTGGTGACCGACGCAATAATGCCGATTTCCCCTTTCCCGTCTTTGTACCGGTATCTGTTTGCCACCTCACCGGGGTAATTTTTTTCGACGGGTTCTAATGGGAATACAGCGTCAATCATGCCGAGAATCTCCCCGGCTGGCACAACATGCTCAAAATTCCAACTGTTTATTGTCCCGACGTCCATGAATTCTATAAACCGGACGATATGACCCGTTCCCCGGAAATGCCGTGCCAGGTCAACAATTGTATGATCGTTTATCCCTTTCTGGATAACGGCGTTTATTTTCAGCGGGTCAAATCCTGCTTTTACGGCTTTATCGATTGCCTTGAGAACTATATCAACGCTGTATTCTCTGCCATTCAGCTTCTTGAACACCTCATCGTCAAGCGAATCGAGGCTGATGGTGAGACGGCTTAGACCCGCCTTTTTCAGCGCCTTTGCTTTCTTGTGGAGGATATAGCCGTTTGTGGTAAGCGCTATATCCTTTATCCCGTCAATCCCGGAGAGCATCGAGACAAGTTTTTCAACATTTTCTCTCATCAGCGGCTCGCCCCCCGTAAGACGTACTTTTTCGACGCCAAGTCCTTCAAAAATATTGACTAAGCGGGATACTTCCTCGAAATCGAGGATATCGCTCTTGGGCAGAAAAGTGTATTTCTCACCGTATAAATCTGCCGGCATGCAATACGGACAGCGAAAATTACACCTGTCGGTGACGGAAATGCGGAGGTCCTTTACCGGACGGTTGAATGTGTCTTTGATCATTTTTCGTTAAAATAGAAAAGTGCAAAGTGCAAGATTCAAAACCTCTATAAATCATGTTGATTTAAATGCGGTATTTTGCACTTTGCACTTTGCAATTTATGGTCTGCAATTTGCGCAAATATCAAAATAGCTGTTTTAGCAGTTTTCCCTGGTTATTCGTTACGTATTCCTCGATTCGCTGTGTGATTATTTCCGGTGTGAGACCGGCAATCTCAAGCAGTATTTTGCGGGCGCCGTGCGTTATGAATCGATCGGGAACTCCTATTTTTAACAACCTGTTATTGATCTGCCAATTTTGGTCCATGAAGAAACGGGAAACACGGTCCCCAAGCCCGCCGCTTAATACATTTTCTTCTATGGTCACAATAAAATCATGATCTTCGGCGTTTTCAAGTAGAAATTTTTCATCGATCGGTTTTATAAAACGGGCATTGACCACCCCGGTCTTCAAACCACGCTCTTTTAGGATATCCGAGACAGTCCGAGCGGTCGTTACCATCGTGCCGGCTGCAAGAATCAATACGTCGCTTCCCTCGGACAACTGTTCCCATGACCCTATCGGAAGTTTCTCATAGGGGACGTCCCAATCGATATCGAATGTGTTCTCACGGGGATACCGGATCGCGAACGGACCGAATTCGTATTCGATTCCCGTGTAAAGAAGATGCCGTAATTCCGTTCCGTTTTTCGGCGCTGTAATGACCATACCGGGTATGCACCCGAGGTAAGAAACGTCAAGGTTGCCATGATGTGTCGGTCCGTCCTCACCGACCAGACCTGCCCTGTCCATAGCAAATACCACCGGAAGCCTCTGAAGCGCAATATCGTGTATAATATGATCGTAAGCCCGTTGGAGAAAGGTCGAATAGATCGCCGCCACGGGTTTCATACCCTCTGTTGCAAGTCCACCGGAAAACGTAACCCCATGTCCTTCAGCTATACCCACATCAAAAAACCGCTCGGGAAATTTTTCAGCAAACTCTACCAGACCCGTTCCCTCTTTCATAGCGGCGGTTATTGCACAAACTTTCTTATCTTTTCCCGCAAGGTCGATCATCGTATCGCCGAATATCTTTGTATAAGCGGTCGGAGTTTGTGCCGGAGCTGTGCCGGGCTGCTGGCGCGCTTTGACGCCGTGGTATTTTATAGGGTCCTCTTCGGCGTAATCGCACCCTTTGCCCTTCGTGGTAAGAAAATGTACTAACTTAGGTCCCGGCAGATCTTTTATATTCGATAAAACGTTTATGACCTCTTTCAGATCATGACCGTCGATAGGACCGTAATAGGTAAAACCAAGGTCTTCAAAGAACATACCGGGTATAACAAATGTTTTGAAACTCTCCTCTATCCTGTGCGCAAGAAGTCGGATACTATCCGATTTGGGCATTTTCCCCGTCAACTCCCAGACTTTGCCCCGCAGTTTTTGAAAAAAGGGATTGGTAACCATGGTTACGAGGTATTTGGAAATTGCCCCGACATTCTTGGAA
>JADFON010000119.1 GCA_022562855.1 Candidatus Zhuqueibacterota bacterium
GAACCGTCGGGAGACCACGTTGGCGAACCGTCGGAGGCAAGATTATTTGTCAAATTTACCGGATCCGATCCATCGGTTTGCATGACATAAAGCTCAAAATTACCGTCTCTCTGAGAACTGAATGCTATTTGTGTACCATCCGGAGACCACTGAGGAGCGTTGTCTGAAGTTATATTATTTGTCAACTTTGTTTCATTTGTACCATCAATATTTATTACAAAAATTTCGCTTGGTATAATGCGTACAGAGAAGTATACAATCTGACCGCCGTCGGGAGACCACGAAGGCTCCTGATCATTGAGACCTTCAAAATTATCTGTCACCATTACAGGATTTGAACCGTCGGCAATCATAATATAGATTTCTAAATTTTCATCCCTGTTTGTATAAAAAGCGATTCTGGTTCCGTCAGGAGACCACGTTGGAGCGCTGTCAAAATACACGTTGTTGGTCAACCTGACTTGATTTGAACCGTCGGCGTTCATAACATAAATTTCAAAATTTCCGTCCCTGTTCGTTGCAAAAGCAATCTTTGTCCCATCCGGTGACCATGCAGCATTGACTTCGAGGGCAATATCTTCGTCGCCGATACTGACAGTCGGATTGTTAGTGCATGATAGTGCACAGACTAATAATAAACCTAAGATTAAATTTTTTGCTTTCATATTTATGCTTTTCAACTTGATTAAACCAGATGTTTTCCACGTAGCGGTCGCTACGTGAACATACAATTCGACCCATTAATATGTTCAAAAAATATCATTTTTTACCGTAAATATCAAGATGTTTTAAGGTTAAAAAATATTTTCGGCATTACATATGGAGTTTATCCAAAGGCAGGCGTTCAAAGCAGGAAGGATTTTTTGACCGCGAACGGGGTAATGTTAATCCAACTTTTACCAATCACGCAGTGATTACTACGTCATACAAATTAAACACGCCACAGAAGAAACACGGCAATGATTGTTCCGGTAATGGCGCCACCGTATGAAAAAAACGCCAATACCGGTTTGTTTTTCCATATACCGGTATGCAGTATAGTAAAATAAAACCTGTGTGCAAAATGAAAAAAAGGAAGCGCAATAATAACAAGAAGTATCACCTTCATAAACGGATTGCTTACAGCATTGTGCATCCGCTCATAGGAAAAAACCGATTCATCCACAAGATCGAACGGGATAATAAATCCAATTATCAATATCAGGATGGGTATGAAAACCGCAGCCATTACACCGCCAGCGGAAAACAATGCCCACCACATAGGTTCAATGGATTTCTTCATAACTTTTTATTTTTATCTTTCCACGCAGCGCCACATGAGCGGTCGCTATGTGTGTCGACATCCCATGTTATTATTTAATATAATATTAACCAAGCTATTACAATCGAAACGCCAATCCATCCTCCATAAACCGCTCCAAGTACCATAAACTCGGGGACCTTTTTCTCTCCTATCCAGACCACCATTACTTTTGGAGTAAGATTGAACCAGGTAAAGGTATGATAAAGAGCAAAAACAAGCACAATCCAGTGGACGATAATCATAAATGTCGAATCCAGAAACGCCACCATATTGTCAAACGTTTCGCGTCCTTGACCAAGAGAATAGATAAAAACCAGCAAGAACAGACAAAATCCGGCAATAAAGAGGCTTGTCATTTCCCGAATGATAAACATAAAATAAGGCTTGCGGTGCAGCCAAAACATGTGCGGCGGCGGTCTATAATAGGGTTTCATTCGATTATTTCTCCAACTCCGAATTTAATTTAATCACTACAGTTACTAATTGCTATAAAATTCCGGCATCTCCCCGTTCTATTTTTTTCCCCCGAATGGCCATAGAATCGATTTTACAAAATTCTGCGTGTTTGTAACTTTTGCCTGTTGTATCGCGGCAGCAGGGTCCACATCTTCCGGGCAGACTTTGCTGCATTCACCGACAAACGTACAATCCCAGATTCCCTCGTGTTTTCCAATATATTCATTACGTTGGTCCTGACCATCATCCCGCGAATCGAGATTGTAGCGCTGGGCAAGGGCAATTGCGGCTGGTCCAATAAAATTATTGTCGACTACATACACCGGGCAAGCTGAGTAACAAAGCAAACAATTGATACACATCGAAAATTGTATGAATTTCTCCAACTGGACAGGGCTTTGTAGATACTCTCCTTTATCGATCGTTTTTTCTTTGTCCTTATCCCGAATCATCCATGGTTTGACGTTTTCGAGCTTGGTCATAAAATCATCCATTACAATGACCAGGTCGCGTTCAACAGGAAAACCAAGCAGCGGTTCCACCTTCACTTTTTTGGGATAATAATCCTTTAGAAATGTCGCACATGTCAGCTTGGGAATCCCATTGATCATCATACCGCAGCTACCGCATACCCCCATCCTGCACGACCATCTGTAAGAAAGTGAGCCGTCCATTTTGTCCTTAATATGATTTATCGCATCGAGAATAACCCAGTCATCTTCAAATTCAACTTCATATGACCGGTAAGCCGGCTGCTCATCTATTTCCGGTATATAACGAAATATTTCAAGCTCTATAGTTTTACCCATAATTTTTCTCGTGTACACATAGTATCGGCATCCCGGTTTAGATTTAATTTCGGGATGCGACAATCATCACATAACACTTTTCAAGTTGCTCCGGATTTCTATAATTCTATCTTCCGTAAACTCGTTCTGCCGGAGGCCACTTTGTTATAATAACATCTTTGTAATCGATTTTCGGAATATCACCTGTATAGTGCGCCATCGAATGTTTGAGGTAATTATCATCATCCCTGCCGGTGAAATCAGACCGTTGGTGAGAACCCCGGCTCTCCTTTCTGTCAAGAGCACAGTGAGATAATGCCTGCGCAACTTCAAGCATCCCCTCAAGCTCAAGGGCAACTGTTACTTCGGTATTGAATGTCGACGTATTGTCTTCGATTTTAATATTTGCAAACCTCTCTTTGAGTTCTGCAAGTTTATCACAGGTTTTTCTGATACCCTGTTCGTTTCTGAAAATTCCCACACCTGAATCCATATATTCTTGCATCTCTTCCCTGAGACCTGAAATATTCTCCGTTCCGCTTTCTTTCTGATAAAATCCTTTCAATATCCTATTTTGTTCGTCTTTTTCCTGACTTTCAAGAGCAGAAATATCCGGACCGGGATTATTTTTAGCATGGTTTGCAGCGCCTTCTCCGGCAATACGTCCAAATACAAGTAGTTCTGTCAGTGAGTTTGAGCCAAGACGGTTTGCACCATTTATGGAAACACACGCACATTCACCCGCGGCAAACAGACCCGGTATCACTGTAGCGGTATCTATATCAGTGTCTATTCCGCCCATAGTGTAATGTAGAACAGGACGCACTGGAATCGGTTCAAAAACCGGATCGATACCCGCATACTTCGTTGCAAGTTCCCTCACAAACGGGATTTTTTTGTTGATTATCTTTTCGCCAAGGTGTCTGATATCGAGATGCACTACATGTCCATATGGTCCCGGGATGGTGCCTCCCTTTTCATGTTCCAGAACGAACGCCTGACTCAACCTGTCTCTCGGACCCAGTTCCATACTTTTTTTTACCGGGTGATCGGGGTCGTTTATATCCAACGGTTTCCCTAAATCGTAATCCTGTAGATACCGGTAACCATCTTTATTGACAAGAATACCACCCTCCCCGCGTGCTGCTTCGGTAATGAGTATCCCCGTTCCCGGAAGACCGGTAGGATGGAACTGCATGAATTCCAAATCTTTTAGCGGCACACCTGCCCTGAATGCCAGGGCTAAACCGTCTCCGGTTTTAATCGAGCCGTTTGTCGTAAAAGGATATAATCTTCCTGCCCCCCCCGTACATATAATTACCGATTTAGCTGCAATAGCCTGGACTTTTCCCGAACGAATCTCAAGAGCGGTTACTCCCTGGCACCTGCCGTTTTCGACAAGGATTTTTGTCGCAAACCATTCATCATACCGGATAATATTATCATATTTAAGAGAGGTTTGAAACAATGTATGCAGCAGGTGAAAGCCTGTTTTATCCGAAGCAAACCATGTCCGTTCGATATTCATCCCGCCGAATGGTCTAACCGCTACTTTTCCATCGGATTCGCGGCTCCAGGGACATCCCCAATGCTCAAGTTGTATCAACTCTTCCGGGGCTTTTTTAACGAAAAGCTCTACTGCGTCCTGGTCCGGCATCCAATCACCACCGGAAATTGTATCCATGCAGTGGTTTTCAAAACTGTCATTGTCCTTTATGACCCCGGCAGCGCCTCCCTCTGCTGCAACGGTATGGCTTCTCATCGGATAGACTTTGCTAACCACCGCAACGCTTAATTCAGGATCGATTTCTCCGATTGCTATTGCGGCTCTTAGACCGGCTCCGCCACCGCCAATTATTAAAATATCGTGTTTCAGCATAAGGTATTTCTTAGGATGTAAACCCTGATAGTGATAGTTATTAGGAAGGTATTCAATATTGATTCAGAAAATTCAATACAGAAAAACAAAACTGACAAGGTACAAATATTTTAGTTATTGTCAAGCTAAAATATTCAAACTATTAACATTTATCCGGTAATTAACAAAAAATAAAATCCGGCACATAAAATTCTTTGAAAAACAGATGCCAATACAAGGAACCTTCAAAAAAACCAAGTTATATAAATTGTAATAGATGGAGGAACTTATGGGAATATCAGGCAGAGTTTATAGTTTAATTACCTGCCCCTCATAGGCGGCAAAACTATTAGGAAATAATTTTTTTGATTTAGTATCGATTAAATCCAATATTTTGTCATTGTTGTTTGGGTCATGATGTACTAACCCGAGCTTTTTAACTCCGGCGCTTTTTGCTACTTCCACTGCCATTTCCATGGTACTATGTCCAAAGCCCTGCTTATTGCCCATAGCCGATTTGTAATCATCCTTTAGGTATCCGGCATCGTGTAAAAGTAAATCAACTCCCTTTGAAAAATTTATCAGCCGGGTATCACCGTACACGTATCCCTCTGTATCAGTAGCAATTACAATGCTTTTCCCGGCAAATTCAATCTTGTAAACAAGTACACCTTCATTAGGATGTGCATAGCTTTTCATCGATGATATTTTGATATCCGAAGTCTTCTCGGTCTGCTTTTTCCGTTCAAATTCGCGGTATCCGTTTATTACGTTCGGAATACCCTTCTTGGTGCTCCAATAAACCGTTTCTATCTGGGAAATCGATCGAAAAAGCATCAATGAGTGCATGTCGATACGGGAGACAGGAAGATAGGGAGGAAGCAAACTTGAAGTAATGGCTTCCTCAAAGGGAAGCCTTGCGGAATCCGGTCCATAAATATAAAAAGTACTGTCAGGAAGAAATATGGGAGAGAAAAATGGAAGCCCCTGTGTATGGTCAACGTGAACATGGGAAAAAAGCAATACTGCCTCGATGGAGGTTCTCGATTCAAAATCAGAACCTGACTTGATATACGCGCTCATCAAATCCTTGCCGAGATTCACTATTCCCGTACCCGCGTCCACAATAATAAGGCTGCCGCCAGCCCAAATCTCGTAGCACGAAGTACTGCCTCCATATTTTACGAAATCTTTTCCGCCGACAGGATAACTTCCTCGTACACCGCGGATTATTATTTTGAATTCGGATTGATTTTTTGATGCAGAAATCACGTTTAGATACCCCGATAAATAAGATTTAATCCATATTTGAATTACGGGTGAGCATTATATATAATGATAAGGTTATTTACAACCTGAGGTTGATCCGTCTCGATCAGCGGGACCGGATGGGAATTATAATTGGAAAATAATTCCTCTGATTTGTGCAGTTATTAATATTAAAAACAATAAGATACGAATTCGTTTATACTAAATTTCATTAAATATACTATATTTCATTTTTGTAGTCAAGTTTCTTTTTTCCAACTTAAAATTATGTGATTCGCATTACAGTTTTTGTGCAAGCAGTCTTTTTAGATAATGCGGGGCGCCGTGCAGCACCTGCAGCATTTTTGCATCGCGCATTAACTTTTCAATCGGAAAATCCCTCATATACCCATATCCACCGCATATTTGAACAGCATCTGTAGCGCTTACAACAGCAGAACCCGTTACATTTAACTTTGCTATCGCACTTGAAATTTCAGCTCTTTTCAATTCATAAAAAATATCTTCTATCCCATCATAA